>JAYEHL010000161.1:0-2011 GCA_034659515.1 Chloroflexota bacterium
TGCAACAGTTGCTCAATAGAGACCGTGCACGGCATGAGGCGCGTGTGTGATGAAGGTCCGGTGTTTGATTTGGGGGATTTGATATTATAAATCAACCCCCTGTATCCCCCAATCTTGGGGGAAGTAAGAATAAATAGGGAACACCCCTAAAACCCCGGTCCTTCCATATACCTCAATATCATGGAAGGGCACCTCTTTTTCTGGGGAACCAATGGTCGTAGCGGAGGTTGGTATGGTAGTGACGGAGAGAATATCGATTCGGACGAAGGGTGAGTGCGACATTATCGATATTACAGGGGATGTCGAGCGCGTGGTATCGCAATCGGGGATAGAATCGGGCACGGTGACCGTGTTCATCAGCGGCTCAACGGCAGGCCTGACCACGATCGAGTACGAGCCGGGGGTGGTGGCCGACTTCAAAGCCATGTGGGACCGCATCGTTCCGCGTGATATTCAGTACAGGCACGACCAGCGCTGGGGCGACGGCAACGGCTACTCTCATGTGCGTGCGTCCACGCTGGGTCCGTCGCTCGTCGTTCCTTTTTTCGGAAGGTCGCTGCTGCTCGGTACATGGCAGCAAATCATCGTAGTTGACTTCGACAACCGACCGCGCTCGCGGGAGATCGTACTGCAGATAGTGGGCGAATAGCTTACTAAATCATATAAATATAACTATCGATCTCTATAGTAGGGTTTTGATAGATACCCAGTAAGCCGCGGTCCGGCAGATCGGACAGACTATGGGGTTTTATCTCATCGAACTTATAATATATCAATTCACAGACGGGTATTTAGATCATATGCTTTAAATACGTATGTATTCGTTGACTTCCAACGCAATCATGTGATAAAGTAATCACCGAAAATTGAATAAATCCCTCCGATCTGAACCCCTAAACCCGACGGGCATGGTGTTCAGACGGTGGGCCGGTAAGGTCCCGAGGGCGATGCTGGAAACGGCGCCGCCTCCCGCATTCGGAAAGGAGGAGTAACAGATGTACTGTGTCCTTTAATATGCTTTCCTTGCGGGAAGCGTATTTTTTTGTCAAATTACTATTAAAGGAGTTATCGAGAAATGGGAACATTCAAATATATAATCGCTGCTTTTTTACTAGTAGCGTTATGCGCCGGCGTAGTCGTTACCGGATGCTCTTCGGATACCGCACAGGAAACAACTACGTTAATGGTATACAGCGGCGCCGGCATGCAGGAGCCGATGGACGAGATAGCCGTTATGTTCGAAGAGGAATACGGCATCGACGTGGTTTACAACTACGCCGGCTCCAACGCCCTGCTGAGCCAGATGGAACTCACCGAGGAGGGCGATGTGTATATGCCCGGCGAGACCTACTACCTGGAGGTCGCCGAGGACAAAGGATTCATAGATTACAAGCAGCTTGTTGCATATCACATACCGGTTATAACCGTTCCCGCGGGCAATCCGGCGAACATCAGCTGTATTGAGGACCTTGCCAACGAGGGTGTTGAAGTGGCGTGGGGGGATCCGGAGGCGGCGGCCATCGGACGGCTGGCTAACAAGATCTTGGAGAAGAACAATTTATACGATGAGGTCTGGGAGAACATAATAGTGACGGTACCCACCATGAACGAGCTCATCGTTTACATCGCCATGGGCCAGGCGGACGCTTCGATCAACTGGGGCGATGTGGTCTACGAGAACGAGGATATAGAAGTCGTCGATATACCGAAAGAACAGAACCTCATAAAGATTATCCCCATCGGCACGCTGGTCTTCTCCGAAGAGCCGGAGGCCGCCGAGCTTTTCGTTGATTTCTGCGCCTCGGACGAGGCCAAGGCGGTGTTCGAAAGTTACGACTTCCCGCGCTATCCCAACGAGGAGTACGGTGAGTATACTGAGGGAGAGTAAAGGTTTAGTTACTGAATAGAACAGACTATAACATAGAGAGGTGGGAAGGCTAGTTGGACGAGATAAAGTACAAATCGATCGGAGTGATTCATTCGCCGTTCACCGTGAGGGATGACATCCCTA
>JAYEHL010000162.1:0-10251 GCA_034659515.1 Chloroflexota bacterium
ATCGCTGACCTGATAATAAACGGCTGGCTGGCATACTATAATTTTTTTCGCCCTAATATAGTCCTAGGCAACGCTGTTCCCGCGGACAAGGCCGAGACTAAGTTCCCGTACCGACATTGGTTGGACATAGTAGAGAAGGAAACTGTCTAGCCCGATATCCCATAAAACATAAATCACTCACAAAAAAATCACTCAGGTTATCTATCGAGATAACACCTGTATAAATAGTTATAAATACAAATAACGGCCGACCAGCTACTAATTTTGTTAAACGACAAAAAACTATCAACCACAACAAAAATTAACTAACATAGTCCACCAAGACTTTTACGAAACCAAAATTATATATTATTAATTTTATTTATATGAATGTAATATATAATTAATAATATTAACCAACCACAACCGTAATATCTTCTCGATTAATTTTTCTTGACTAAACGTATGAGCAGATGTAAAATTTCGCCAACCCATAGGAAGGAGGTATCTATGACCACGGAGGAGAGATATGATGTTGTCATCATCGGCGCTGGCCATAACGGTACAAGCACAGCAGCCTACCTCGCTAAAAGCGGACTTAGTGTCTGCGTACTGGAAGAGAGGCCGGAGTGCGGTGGCGCCCAGGAAAATACCGACTGCAGAGCCGGTGTTCACATCAGCCCCCATGCTGTAGCTCTATACGGAGGCGCAGCTCCGGGTTGGGATCAGCTTGAGTTATGGAGGTACGGAGCCCGCATGGACTGGTCGGCGCAGAGGCTCAGCGGAGAGGATTTCGCATCCGGCAAGATGATGGGTCTTCTGTGTAAGAGTGGTGTCGAATTTGCTTCAACGAAGGACTTCGAGGGTTGGCTGACGTTATCCGGTGTCGCACATGGCTTCTGTAAGGACCTGCTTCGCGCTACCTTCTGGTGCCCGCCACACCCATCGTACGTGGAGGTAAACGCCGAAACCATCCCCTTCATGCAGGTGTACAAAGAGCGCTTGCCTGAGGTATGGACCCCGGAATTAATGGAATGGACCCAGTTCGACCTGATGGACGAGTACATGGAGACTGAGGCATTCAAGGTATTCCAGTCATATATAGCCTGGATGTCCGGGGCCGCCGGCCATATGGAAGGTATGGCAATACCTGCCTTTGAGAGTGTTGTAGCCTGCATTCTTTACACTACAGGTGCCGTTCCGCAGGGTGGCATACACGGGTTCTATCACGCAATATTCCGCTGCGCCGTCGCACACGGAGCTGTATTTCGCACCTGCTGCCCGGTGGATGAGATCATTGTGAAGGAAGGCCGCGCCGTCGGCGTGCATCTCAGAGAGGACGCCAGTTGGAAGAATAAGACAATTTGGGCTGACAAGGCGGTCATAAGCGCCACCGAGATCAAACATACTTTCAACGAACTCATCGGCCCGGACAATGTCGATCCGGCACTTTCGCAACGTGTGAACGACCTGAATATCAAAGGCGGACCTATATACTGTAACTACTTTATTACAAAGAAGCCGCTTCGTTATAGAGAAAAATTTAAAGAAGCCGAACAGACGGGAGTCTGTTATCCGATGGACTCACGTGAGTTGTACTATAACCATGTCGCGGACTGCCTGGGCAAGCAGGGTAACCCCAGCGTTCCGTATGACGAAATCATATGGCTCTGGGCCGGCAGCAACAAAATAAATGATCCTGTTTCCCATGCGCAGTGCACCAGGCCCGGCCTCTATGTAGAGAGTTCCATCGAATTCTATGTACCGCCACCTGAGTATCATACGGGCGGTCCTGATGCCATGAACGACGAAAATGGTTTTAGCCATGTCAATGAAGAACTGAAAAAGTATTTCCGGGATGCGTTCAGCTGTGTAGTAGAGAACCTTGAAGAGGACCTTGTCGAGCATCTGGTCCTGACTCCCTGGGAGCAGGAGTATCGCAATACCGGAATGCTTGGCGGTTCATGGTACGGCATCAGGCATTGCCGCGACCAATGGTGGAACGAGCGTCCCCTTCCCGAGATGGCGCGATACCGTGTACCCGACATCGATGGGTTGTATATGGTACATCAGTCAGCCGCACACCCCGGCGGGTTATGCCTGATGGCCTGCGGTTATAACCTGATGCACATCCTAATCGAGGACGGAATCGCTGAGCCCGGCGATTGGTGGTATGCCTCGCCGTGGTATATCCCGGAGAAAGGTAAGATATCGGCAGTGCCAGGACAGGGAAGGATTCCGGATTAGGAAAGATAGGCGGAGAATAGAAGGAGGCATCGATGGAATTAAAGAAACACGAACAACCGTTACTTATAGGCGGTACGTTTGACGAGTTCCCCCGCGAAAGCACGTGGGATGTAATTGTCATCGGCGGCGGCCCTAACGGCCTGATGACAGCCGCCTATCTGGCAAAGGCGGGGCTTAAGGTAGTAGTGATCGAACGCCGCTATGAGATCGGCGGCGGGCTGGCCACGGAAGAAATACTGTGGCCCTGCTACTACTCCAACGAACATGTAATTTACCACATGATGGTCGATTATATGCCTGTTATAAAGGACTTCGATCTGGATATGTACGGCATGTCCTGGGTCAAGCCTAATATGCAGACCGGTATAGTGTTCGAGGACGGCGGATCGCTGCTGGTTACAAGGATGATCGAGGACACGCGCGACTCCTTCATACGATACTCGCACAAGGACGCCGTGAACTTCGGCAAGGTGATGCGGAGCTGGCGCCGGATGGTCGATGAGCTGATCGCCCCGATGACGTACATACCCGCATTTTCAACCATGGACCTGATGATGCTCCTGGAGAAGACCGATATCGGTAAGGAGCTTTCAGAGATAGCCGAAATGAGTCCGCTGGAGATAATCACCGGCAACTTCGAGAATGACAAGATCCGAACGCTGCTGCTGTATATGTCCTGCATGTGGGGCATAGACCCCAACGAGACCGGCACCGGCCTGTTCGTACCGCTGCTGCTATGCCGCGGCATGAACAAATGCTATTGCTACGGCGGCTCGCACAAGCTGGCCGCCTCAATGGCGCGTGAGATCGTTCGCGCAGGCGGGATGATCGTAGACATGTGCGAGGTAAGTAATATCATCATTGAGAACGGCAAAGCCGTCGGCGTAGAGACGCTGGAGGGTCGTACGTTCAAGGCCAAGGCTATCGTCTCAACCCTCGACCCGCAGACGACTTTCCTCGATATGGTCGGAGGCGAGAACCTGCCGGGCAACCTTAAAGAAGCGACGGAAGGTTGGATCTACGATAAGTGGAGCTTCTACACTTTGCACCTCGCCACACAGGAGCAACCGCTGTATAAGGCCGAGGAACCGTGGGTAAACGAATCGTTCATGACCATCTTCGGTTTAGAGAGCATGGATCAGCTACTGGAGCACTGGAAAAACGTTATAGTCGGCAATTTGGACACGAAGATCATGGGCGGTCACGCCACCTGCGAGAGTTTCTGGGACCCGCATCTGGTACACGCTCCCTGGGGCGGCGAGGTATCGTTCTTCCAGATGCACGCCCCCTACGACATCGAAGGCGGCTGGGATGAGCGAGGCCCCGAGGTAAAAGAGGCAGTGCTGGATAAATGGCAGAAGGCGGCCCCGAATTTTACAAGGGATAAGATTCTGAATGTCAATGCCGAAACCCCGATAGACATCGAGATTCGCTTCCCCAACATGCGTCGCGGCGGCATAAAGCATGGAGACTACCGTCCAACGCAGCTGGCTTCGATGCGTCCCAACGTGGACTGTTCGAACCACCGCACACCGATCGAAGGGCTCTACGTCGGCGGCGTGTCCAGCTACCCGGGCGGCCTGGTGCTGGGCGGCTCCGGTTATCTGGCAGCCGATCGGGTGGTCGAGGACCTCGGCGCAAACAAGTGGTGGAAGCCGACCAAGGAGATGGATAAGTTCACCAAGACTTATCTGGAATGAAAACCCGGGTTTAATACTATGTAAGCCTGCCCTCGCCTCGAAGCGGGGGTGGGCTTCGTTGTTCCAGCGCCGGAAGTCGGCTATGATATGCTGGAAATAAAATCGGGAGAGGTAACCAAATGTCGGATAAAGACACATACGAACAGCTTGCCAAAATGATCGACGAGGAGGACATCGTAGGGATGTCTATAACACCCGCCTTCCTCAGGCTCCTGAACCTTCAATTTACGCCGCAGGAGGCCAAGCTCGCCCTCGACATTCATCTCACAGGCGCGAAAATCGATGAGATCGCCGAGAGATCGGGCATAGCGAAGGAAAAATTGAAGGATATGCTTATGACCATGGCCGACAAGGGAACCGTCTTCTACAACGTGGGAGAGGATGATCCGGTATATAAGATTGTTGGCTCGGCAGCCCCCGGCTTCATCGAGACCGGAATGTGGGGCAATATCAAATATCCGTTCTCGGTGGAACTGGGCAAGGCGATAAATGAGGTGCTTAAAGAGTGGTCCGAGGAAAAGCTGTGCAAGCTGGGGTTTCCCTTTGCGCCCGTGTGGGCCGGCGTAGCCTCGCTACCCGACGATGTTCAGCCCTCAGAGAACCTGGCCGAGGTGATGAAAGATGCAGGGCACTGGAGCACCTCGCCATGCCCGTGCCGCCTGTCGCACTGGCTGGTCGATCCCGGCAACCACTGCGAGCATATACTTGAGACATGCATCCACTCCGGCGATATGAGTAAATGGGCGGTCAAGCACGGCATGGCAAAAGAGCTGACTTATGACGAGCTTGTCGAACTGCTTCGGAAGTGCACCGAGGATGGCCTGGTGTCCACACTCAATATTAACAACTGCGTGTGCAACTGCTGCACCGACTGCTGCGCGATTTTCCACGGCCAAAACACCGGGGTTCAGGTTTTCATACCCTCTCCGTTTATAGCACAGGTCGACGAATCGGAGTGCAACGCTTGCGGCAACTGCGAGGAGTGTTGCCCCATGGGCGCGATAACGATCGAAGATGTCGCCTCGATTAATACCGAGGTCTGTTTAGGCTGCGGCGTGTGCGTGCCTTCATGCGGCTCGAACTCCCTGAAGCTGGCGCGGCGCGCGACGGCTTAGCGGACAGACAACGATGCCCTGTGAAACCCGCATCCCACCAATCCTGAATGAGGTATGTGAATGAGCGACGATAGAGTCAACGAAATCTATAGAAAGCTCGCCGGGATGATCGATAAGGAAGACATCGTCGGCATGGCGATAACCCCCGCCTTCCTGAGACTCCTCAGCCTCCAATTTACTCCTGAGGAGGCGAGACTGGCACTGCACGTACACTTGACCGGCGCAAAAATCGATGAGCTCGCCGAAAAGACGGGCATGAGCAAAGAAAAGCTTAAGGACATGCTTCTCACAATGGCCGATAAAGGCACTGTCCGATACAACGTTCAGGAAGATGACCCTGTTTTCTGCGTACTCGGTACGGCGGCCGGCGGACTGACCGAGACCGGCCTGTGGGCGAATATCAAGTATCCGTTCACCATCCAGCTGGCCGAAGCTCTCCATCAGGTGGTAAAGGATTACTCTGAAGAAAAACTATGCAAGCTGGGGTTCCCCTTTGCGCCGGTGTGGGCTCCCATAGACGCCCTGCCCGAAGACGCGCAGCCGTCCGAAAACCTGGCCGAGGTGCTGAAGGAAGCCGGACACTGGAGCGTCTCGGCTTGCCCCTGTCGGTTATCCCACTGGATCGTCGATCCCGGGAATCATTGCGACCACATCTTGGAAACATGCATGCACAGCGGAGACCTGAGCCGCTGGGCGGTCAAGCACGGCCTGGCGCGCGAGCTTACCTACGAGGAGATGGTCGACCTCCTGAAGCAATGCAACCGGGACGGCCTTGTACATACGCTGGATATAAATTCCATCGTTTGTAACTGCTGCAACGACTGTTGCGGCATATTCTATGCTTACAAGCTGGGAGCGCCGACTTTCATACCATCTCCGTTTATGGCGCATGTCGATGAATCGGAGTGCAACGCCTGCGGCAATTGCGAAGAGAGATGTCCGGTCGGCGCGATAACAATCGACGACGTTGCCTCTATCAATCAAGACATCTGTTTGGGGTGTGGCGTGTGCGTGCCGTCGTGTACGACGAAATCGATGAAGCTAGTGAGGCGCGTGCCCGCAGGGTGAGAGGATTGCTAAAACCGAGAAGGCGAGCTGTACACATCCTGCCATGCAGAGAGTAAGCGATCTCGAGTGGAAAATGAGTTCGTGCGTGGTTTTTTATATTTAGATACGAAGGAGTCCTACGAACAGCAACCGACTTGACACATCCCATGCGCTGCTATAGAATAATCGCGATGAGTTATTGAATAGTTTATTGCCGTTGATTTGGCTGGATCCGTGTTTAGAAATTAACCTCCGTAAACCATCCACCCTCCGTAACAACCCCAAAATATAATCTCCGCGAATGTCGCCCCTGCTCTCCTACAATAATCCCCCTCCATCAAATCCCGCTAAGCTAGTCACGAGAGTGGCTCCGGGAGCACCCCCCACAGGCGGTTCCTGTGCGGCGGTGAGAAACGGCGTTTTAGAGGGCGTTGTGGACCAAGGCGGATTCGGTGCTTTAGGCAAAACGGTAATGCGTCTAATCTTCAGACGCTAGCTGTTTTCTAACCGATGAAGAAATTGCAGGATTAAAAGCAGGACGGTCGATCCTACTGAAAACCCGGTAGAGGAAAATCCTCTTCAGGTATGCTTTTGCGCACTTCAGCTGGATTGGCGAGAGGGAGATCCGTTATGGTTGAGACTATTGCTGATCTGGATGTAACTATAGGTAAAAAGCAACTTTGTCGCCGTCTGGGCTATTGGAACAGCGATGAACCCAGAGCATCGATATCAACTCTAATAGAAGAGACTATAGAAGAAGCTCATCAGCTGATCGAGCCCTCATGTACATACCAGATTATGGACGTACAGCATATTCGTCGCCCCAGGGTCACACTTGTTAACGGTGCCAAGATGACGGTGACCAGCGATGTGTTGAGTTGGGTGCTGTATCCCTGCGAACAGGCTGCTATTTTCGCATGCAGCATTGGACCTAAAGTGGAGGAGCAAGTGGCCAGGTTGACCGAAGAAGGCTATCTAGTAAAAGCCATGATACTGGACGCCATCGGCTCCGAGGCGGTCGAACAGCTGGCAGGCCTCTTCCAGGACGAGGTTCAGCGGATCGCAAACAAGGCGGAGGCGGAGATAACAAACCGATACAGCCCCGGTTATTGCGACTGGGATATCAAGCAACAGAAGCTTATTTTCAAGAACCTGGAGGCGGATCTCGCTGGTATCAGCCTGAGTGACGAATGCCTTATGAAGCCGCGCAAATCCATATCCGGCATCATCGGCATAGGCTGGACCGAGAAGCGCAGGCTTAGGGTCTCCCCCTGCCGTTTCTGCACTAACCAGGATTGTAAAAACAGGAGGTAATTTGGCTAGGAAGGGACTTACCGGCGGCAGCTACAAGCCGCTTAATGAGGACGAAATCGCCCGTATCCACGATACCGTGATGAGGCTGTTCGAGGAAGTGGGCGTTCAGGTAAACTCGGAGAAAGCCCTGGAATACTTCAAGAAAGCCGGTGCCGCCGTCGAAGGCCGCATCGTGAAGATGCAGCGTGAGATGGTAATGGAACTGGTGAACAAGGCTCCATCCGATATAATTCTTTACGGCCGTGACCCACAGCACAATCTGCAACTCGGAGGCGCACGTGTATATGCGGGCACCGGCGGCACCGCTCTCAACGTGATCGACGGGGTCACCGGCGACAGGCGACGCTCCACATTAAAAGACCTCAAGGACATCGCCAAGCTCGTCGATCACCTCGACAACGTTCACTTCTTCCTGCTGCCGACATATCCCGATGATGTTCCTATCGATTGCGTCGACGTCAATCGATTCTTCGCCGGGCTGGACAATACGACCAAGCACATCATGGGGGGCGTTTATACACACGAGGGCATCGAGCGGGTCATTCGAATGGCGGAGGCCCTCGCCGGGTCGCCGGAGAAGCTTAGGCGGGAACCGTTCATATCGATCATCCTGTGCGCCATCAGCCCGCTAAAGATAGACGATAAATATGGAGATATGATAGTGGATGTGGCCAAGGCGGGCATTCCGATCGCCCTTCCCGCCGAGCCGCTGTGCGGCTCCACATCGCCGGTGACGCTGGCGAGCAATGTGGCCATCCAGACGGCGGACTCGCTGGCGGAGGTGTGCCTCACCCAGCTGGTCAATCCGGGAACGCCGGCGATATTCGGCTCGGTGGCGTCCGCCAACGATTTCCGTGATTTTAAGTACATCACCGGCGCCATTGAGATGGGGCTGTCCAATGCCGCCAGCGCCCAGATGGCGCAGTTCTACAGGCTGCCGTACTACGCTACCGCGGGCATGTCCGACGCCAAGCTGGTCGACGCGCAGTGCGGCTACGAATCGGCGCTGACAACGCTGCTGTGCGCATTGTCCGGAGCGAACTACATCCACGACGCCGCCGGGCTGCTCGATTTCGCGTTGAGCGTCAGCCTGGAAAAATACGTGACCGATGACGAGATCATCGGCATGGTGATGCGCGCGGTTGAAGGCATAACGGTGAACGACGATACGCTGGCCTTCGACCTCATCAAGGAGATAGGGCCGGGCGGGCATTTCGTGCAGACGCAGCACACGCGCAAGTACATGCGCAAAGAACACTATCAGCCTTCTTTGGGCGATAGGGAGCATTTCGAGGAGTGGCAGGCAGGGGGCCGAATCGACACCGCCGCCCGCGCGAAAGAAAGGGTCGATGAGATACTCGGCGCGCCGGGTTGCCGCCTGCCGGACGAGGTGCGGCAAAAACTATTGAAGGATATGCCGGAAATAATAGACTGAGCGTCCGATAGAGTTTCGGGGTTAACGAGACCCGCGATGCAAATTCGGTCGGACTCAGCGTAAATACGAGAGTGAATTGATATGTTGGTTATAGGCGAGAGGATAAACGCAACGAATAAATCGGTAGGGCAGGCCATCGCCTCCCGGGATAAGGACTTCCTGGCCGAACTGGCGCGGAAGCAGGTCGACGCCGGGGCCGATTTCATCGACGTGAACGCCGGAGCCGGCGGCACGGGCGAGGGCGACGGCGCCGCCGCGATGGAATGGCTCATCGATCTTGTGCAAGAGGCCATCGATAATCCGCTGTGCATCGACAGCGACGACCCGGATGTGGTCGAGGCCGCGCTCAAGAGATACCGCGGCGAGAAGGTGATGATAAACTCGGTCAACGCCGAGCCGGACAAGCTGGAGCGCATCGGGCGGCTGGCGGTTGAGTGGAACGCTACGGTGGTGGCGCTGGTCATGAAGGAGGGCAACATACCCCGCATGGTAGAGGAGCGCATGGAGGCCGCCGAGGCCATCATGGAGCACCTGGGCCGGCTGGGGGTGGGCGAGGACCGCATCTACTTCGATCCGCTGGTGCTGCCCATCTCGGTGGACACGTCACAGGGGCTGGTCACGTTGAAGACTATCGAGCGGATAAAATCGAGGTTTCCATCGGCCAAAACGGTGATGGGACTGAGCAACATATCGTACGGGCTGCCCAACCGCGGAACGGTAAATCGATCTTTCATGCTGATGTCGGCGGCCGCCGGCCTGGACGCAGCCATACTCGACCCGCTGGACGCCAGGATGATGAGCCTGGTGAGGGTCGGCGATATGCTCATAGGAAGCGACCACGGCTGCAGGAAATATATCAGGGCCCACAGAAAGGGCCTGCTTGTAGAGTAATCGCAAATTCAGGTTCTGGCCCGACCCGATATCGACACTCCACAACAGGAAATCTCATACATTCGATGGAATCGAGGAATTAGAAATGCCGAGAGAAGGAACCCTGATCCATAAGCCGCTGGAGCGGCTGACCGCCGGGCAGGTGGAACGAATCCACCAGGCCTCCATGGAGATACTGCGAGACCCCGGGCTGCTGTGCTTCAATAAGCAGGCGGCGGAGATATTCCACGCCAACGGCGCCGGGGTAACGAGAGTCGACAGCGCCGATCACGAAACGTGGTCGATCAAGATACCGGAGCGGCTCGTGCTCAAGGCCGTCGACGACGCGCCGAAGACGGTTAAGCTGGGAGCGAGGAACCCTGACAACGCCATCATCATGCGCGGCGACGAGCCGAGGGTGTTTCTTATCACCGGCTCCGAGACCAACATATGGCTCGACGTCGAGCCCACAACCTACGTCAAGAAGTCAGATCCGAATACCGAGATCGTCGTGCCGGAGTTCCGTCCGCGGCGCGGAACGGTG
>JAYEHL010000163.1:0-10242 GCA_034659515.1 Chloroflexota bacterium
TACCGTTCCGGCTGGACTACAGCTGGTTCCTCATCTTCATCTTCGTAACGGTGATGCTGTCGATGAGCCTGTTCCCCAACAGTTACCCCGAGTGGAACACGGCCTATTACTGGATCGTTGGCGTCGACACCAGCCTGCTTTTCTTCGGCTCGGTGGTGGTTCACGAACTGGCCCACTCCCTGGTGAGTAAAAAAACCGGCATTCCGGTGAAGAGCATAACTCTGTTCCTCTTCGGCGGGGTGGCGCAGATCGGCAAGGAGGCCTCGCAGCCAAGGGTGGAGCTGGTGATAACCCTCGCCGGGCCCTTAAGCAGCGCGCTCCTCGGCGCATTATTCTACGGCCTTTCATATCTATTTCTCGACGTGAATGTATACCTGTTCGCCCTGACCAGATATCTGGGCTATGTAAATTTATTACTCGCCATTTTCAACATGACTCCAGGGTTCCCCCTCGATGGCGGCCGCGTGCTGCGCTCCCTGGTATGGATGGCCACCGGCAACTTCATGCGCGCCACACGCATCGCAACGACGGCCGGCTACTGGATATCGATATCCATGATCGTAGCAGGATTCTTGATCCTGCTTCTCTGGGGATACTTCGACGGATTGTGGCTCATTATAATCGGCTTCTTCATTAACAGCGCCGCCCGCAGCACCTACCAGCAGACCATGCTGCGCGAGCACCTCAAGGGCTTTACGGCGCAAGATGTAATGAACCGCGAGCTTCCGCGCATACCATGGAACGTAAACCTGTTGGATCTGGTACAGGGAACGCTGATGAGGTCGACGAACCCTTTCTATCTGGTGACCGATGGCGACGGCGTGGCCGGGGTACTTACGCTGTGGCAGATCAAGAGGGTGCCGCAACGTGACTGGGGGCTCGTTACCGCCCGACAGGTCATGATGCCGGTGGAGCAAATGAAAAGGGTCAGCCCCGGCGACGACGCCCTCTCCGTACTGGAAAAAATCGACGAATCACAGGCCGATGCGGTCGCCGTTGTCAGCGAGGGCAGAGTCGTCGGAGTTATCCTGCGCGACAGCCTGATTGAGTTCGCCCGGCGTCTTCAGGTGTTGAAGGGCTAGAGATACCCCGTCGCTCCCATATGTACAAGCGACACTGGACTGGCATTCGCCACATGTTTATAATATCCGCCAGGAGTGCTGATTTGGATATCGAAAAACTGAAAGGTGACGCAACAGCCGATGTGGATTCACGCCACAGCGAGCTGACCTCTTTGAGCCTGAGGATACACCAGAATCCGGAGCAGGGCTTCAACGAGGTAAACGCGTCAAGCTGGCTGTGCGAATATATGGAATCGAACGGCTTCTCCGTTGAGCGGGGGATCTGCCAGCTGCCGACCGCCTTTCGCGCCAGCTACGGGGCGGGCGGGCCCATAGTCGCCCTGCTGGCGGAATACGACGCCCTCCCCGGACTCGGGCACGGCTGCGGCCACAACATCATCGGCACCGCTGCGGCCGGGGCCGCGGTGGCCGCCAGGCAAGCCGCCGACCAGCTGGGCGGCCGCATCGTTGTCATAGGCACTCCTGCCGAGGAGATACATGGCGGAAAAGCGATAATGGCGGAGCGCGGCGCGTTCACAGATGTAGACGTAGCAATGATCGTACACCCGGGCACTGCGGATGTTATAAGCATCAAGGCCCTCGCCTGTATAAGTCTGGATGTGGAGTTCTTTGGAAAAGCTGCCCACGCCGCCTCGACGCCGCAGGAGGGAATCAACGCGCTGGAGGCGATGATATTATCATTTAACGGAATCAACTCGCTGCGGCAACATATCACCGAGCAGGCACGCATCCACGGAATCATTACCCGGGGCGGCGAGGCTCCGAACGTGGTTCCTGACCACACAGCGGGGGTTTTCCTGGTACGCGCCCCGGATGAATCTCAACTTGAAGAACTGAAGGGCAAAGTGCTAAACTGCTTCCAGGCCGCAGCTCTCGCCACTGGGGCCTCGCTACAATGCAAATGGACGGATTACTATGCGCCGATTATCACCAACCAGGCCCTGGCCGACGCGTTCGCCGCGAATATGCGTACCCTTGGACGCAACCCGCAGGACCCCGCCGACCGGGCGTTCGGCTCCAGCGACGTTGGTAACGTAAGCGCGCTCGTCCCTATCATTCACCCGGTGATAGCAATCGCACCGCCGGACATATCGCTGCACTCGCCTGAATTCACAGCGGCGGCGGCAGAAGAAGGCGGGCACCGCGGCTTAATCGACGGGGCCAAAGCTATGGCAATAACAGCGGTGGACGTTCTGGCAAGCCCCGAATTGATGATAAAGATTAGAGAGGATTTCCTTGCCGCCAGGTAACATCTACTTAGGAATAGATGTGGGCTCGGTAACCACTAAATTCGCCGTCCTCGACGAGGGCGACGAAGTGGTAGCCCATCTCTATCTGCGCACGGAGGGCCAGCCCATAGCTGCGATCCAGCGTGGTCTGAAACAGCTTCTTGACCGGTTGCCCGACGATGCCCACATCGCAGGTGTTGCCACGACAGGCAGCGCGCGCTACCTGGCGGGAGTCATGGTACACGCCGACCTGGTGAAAAATGAGATATCGTGCCAGGCCGCGGCAGCGCTTCATTTTCTGCCGGACGCGGCCACCATCATCGAGATCGGCGGGCAGGACTCCAAGATAATAACAATCGAAAACGGCATCGTTAACGACATGGGGATGAACACGGTCTGCGCCGCCGGAACCGGAAGTTTCCTCGACCAGCAGGCGCAGCGAATGAACATCCCCATCGATGAATTCGGGAGTGAGGCGCTTAGCGGTACCAAGCCGGTGCACATCTCGGGTCGATGCGCCGTCTTCGCCGAGTCCGATATGATTCACAAACAGCAGATGGGACATCGGCGTGCCGACATCATACGCGGCCTGTGCCGGTGTCTGGCGCACAACTACCTGAGCAACGTAGCGACGGGGAAGCGGATTCGACCGCCCGTGGTATTCCAGGGAGGTGTCGCCTTCAACCTTGGCATGGTGCACGCAGTCGAGGAGACGCTGGGGCTGTCGATAACGGTGCCGCCGCACCCCGGGGTCACCGGCGCCATTGGTGCGGCTTTGCTGGTTCACGAGGAGCTGACGCTGGATGGGCGAACTACTTCGTTCGATGGATTCGATGTGGTGAACTGCGACCTCCGTGCCTCATCGTTTGAATGCAGGGCCTGCGCCGCGACGTGCGAGATATCCCAGGTATTTCGCAACGGGAAGGTGCTCGCGCGGTGGGGCGGGCAATGCAGCCTTTGGGAGAAAGAGGGCAACAGTATATGAAGATAGCCTTGGATGCAATGGGAGGGGAATGCGCCCCCGCTGATACGGTTGTAGGAGCGATAACCGCCGCCAAAGATTATAATATCGATATAATGCTCGTGGGGCGAAGGGCTGTAATCGAGCCGGAGCTGAAGCGACACCATTACGATCTTCCCATCATCGATGCCAGCCAGGTGGTAGAACTCGGCGACACTCCCACCGAGGTGATGCGAGACAAACGGGATTCGTCGATTGCCGTGGGCATAGGGTTGGTGAAGAGCGGCGAGGTGGACGCCTTCGTCTCGGCGGGCAACACCGGGGCGGTGATGACGGCCGCGACCCTGCTCCTGAAACGCATCGAGGGGATCGAGCGCCCCGCGCTGAGCATCCTCGTCTCGATGCCGTGGCACTCCATACTCATCCTCGATGTCGGCGCCAACGTCAACTGCAAGCCCGGCTATCTGGTACAGTTCGCCCAGATGGGCAGCGTATACATGGAGCGCGTCTTCGGCATCGAAAACCCGAAGGTGGGACTGCTGTCCAACGGCGAGGAAGAGGGCAAGGGAAACACCCTTGTCCACGAAACCCATCAGCTGCTCAAGGATGCGGGGCTGAACTTCGTGGGCAACGTCGAGGGGAACCACCTGCCCAACAACAGCGCCGACGTGATCGTCACCGACGGCTTCACCGGCAACGTCGTTATCAAGATCGGCGAGGCGGTGGGCGAGATGGCGGTGAGATCGATAAAGCTGGCGATAGCGCAAAAGCCCCACTTAAAGGTGCTGGCCCTGATGATAAAGCCGGCTATCCGCAGCGCGTTCAATTTCGTGGATTACACCGAGTACGGCGGCGCGCCGCTGCTGGGGGTGAACGGCAACGTGATAATCTCGCACGGACGCAGCAACGCCAGGGCCATTAGAAACGCCTTACTCATCGCAAAACGCGCTGCGGAACAAGACCTGGTTGAAGCGATAAGAAAGGGAGTAAACTGAGGAAGGATTTGACATGGGAAATATAGTGAGTATCGACAACAGTAATTTTGATGAAGCCGTAATCGGCTCAAAAACGCCGGTTCTGATAGACTTCTGGGCACCCTGGTGCGGCCCGTGCAAGGCGATAGCCCCCATACTGGAAGAGCTGTCCGTGGAATACGAGGGTAAGCTGACCATCGCCAAGCTCAACATCGATGAAGCCCCCCAGAACGCCAGCAAATACGGGGTATCGGCCATCCCCACTATGCTGCTGTTCAAGGACGGTCAACCGGTTCAATCGATCGTGGGATACAAGCCCAAAGCCGAGCTAAAGAAAGCGATCGACGAGAACCTGTGAATTCGAGCGAGCTGCTGCAAATTGGAATCCGGTACTTAACGAGGCGAGCATGGGTAACGATTACGACATCATAATCATAGGTGGTGGCCCCGCGGGGCTGAGCGCGGGTATATACGCATCGCGCGCCAGCCTACGCACGCTGCTCATCGAAAGAGGCATGTTCGGCGGGCAGATCGCCAACACCGACATGGTGGAGAATTACCCGGGGTTCCCTGAAGGTATCTCCGGCTTTGAACTCGGCGAGCTGATGTACCGACAGGCGATTCGGTTTGGCATCGAGACGGTCTCCGCCGAGGTGATCGATGCTGAATTGAAACCCGACACCAAGGTGATCAAAACGACCGAGGGCGAGTTCACAGCCAGGGCGATCATAATCGCCGCGGGCGCCGAGCGGAAAAAGCTCGGCGTGCCGGGGGAGGAGGCATTCGCCAACAGGGGTGTTTCGTATTGCGCCACATGCGACGGCGCGCTGTTCAGGGACAGCATAGTCGCCGTGATAGGCGGAGGGGAATCGGCCGTGGAGGAGGCGATGTTCCTCACCAGATTCGCCTCAAAGGTAATTATAATTCACCGCCGCAACCGGCTGCGCGCCTCCAGGATAATCCAGGAACAGGCCGAGTCCAATGAGAAGATCGAATTCCTGTGGGATACGGTAGTGGATGAGATCAAGGGCGATGGCCGGGTTTCGAAATTAATTGTACACAATGTCAAAACCGGACAGACATCGAGCGTGGACGTGCAGGGTGTTTTCATTTATGTGGGCCAGGACCCAAACACCGGTTACCTGAAAGGGCAGATACCCCTCGATGAAGAGGGGCGAATAATAACCAACGACAAAATGGAAACCGAGGTAAAGGGAGTATACGCTACGGGCGACATCAGGAGGAACTCTTCTCGCCAAGCCATAACCGCCGCCGGTGACGGAGCTACGGCAGCGATTTCCGCTGAGAAATTCTTAAACTCCTGAATCCCGAACTATAAACTAAGGATAATTGCTTATTGCCTGACTATTCGTCTTCTATCCCCAGGTCCTTGATGTAATCGATAGCACCCTGAACCGTCTTGATATTCTCGGCATCCTTATCCGGTATCCTTATCTGCTTGTTCTCGTCGCTGAACGCCTCTTCCATTGCCATAATCAATTCAACCAAGTCCAGCGAATCAGCGTTCAGGTCGTCAACGAACGAAGCCCCGGGTTCCACCTGCTCCTCCTCGACGCCTAATTGCTCGACAACGATCTTCTTCAGCCTCTCTAAGACTGTGGCCACTATCTCACCCCCTCTCCTTGCCCGACTGGGCGCTGACCGTTCCTAATACTCCGTTAATAAACTTTGGCGAGTTATCGCTGCCGAATATTTTGGCAAGCTCCACCGCCTCGTTAATAACCACCTTAACCGGTACTTTATTATTAAACAAAATCTCGAATATGGCAAGCCTCAGTATATTCCTATCGATAAGAGCCAGCTGAGCGACCGGCCAAGCCGGTGCGTAAGTTTCTATGACGCGATCGATTCGCTCCTTATTGCCTAACACACCCTCTACCAGCTCTCTCATAAATTCATTAGATTCATCCCCCAGCTTCTCCTCCACTGCATAACGGTGTATAACCTCTTCCGCCTCGTGACCGACCGAATCTATCTCGAAAAGCGATTGAAGCGCATTAATCCTCACCTTTCGCCTGCTTCCCACTACACTATCCCTCTTAAATAACTCCCTGGCTATATTCAGCCAAGCAAGATCGATTACGATTAAATAGCAATTCGCAAGGTGATGGCCAATTACGGGATCTCTTACGCGGACTGAGGAACCATTAGAGGGGCATCCCTGCTCTCCCCGCTGCAACAAAGGGAAAATCAGATATCCATATCCTTTACTGAACTCACATCGCCTACATTGACAGTGCGCGCATCCTTGCTGATGCGCTTGATAAGCCCGCTCAGCACCTGACCGGGGCCGATCTCCACAAAAGTGGAGACTCCTGCGCCCACCATATACTCCACGCTCCTCTGCCACTGGACGCAACTCGCCATCTGATCCAAAAGCTCTCGCTTTATTTCCTCTGCCGTGACCACTGCCTGCGCCGTGCTGTTCACCACGATAGGCACGCTGGGATCGTGGAACTCGACATCTTCGATGGCCCTGGCCATCCCCTCAACCGCGGGCTCCATCAAATGTGAGTGAAATGCGCCGCTTACATTTAGCGGTTTGCTGTAGCGCGCTCCCATTGCCAGAGACAGGTCAACGGCCCGCACCATCGCCTCTTTGGAGCCGCTGATGACTATCTGGCCGGGGGAATTTATATTGGAGATCCTGGCCCCTGTTTCCTGACATACCGCCTCGACAGAGACCTCATCCAAACCGATGACAGCCACCATGCCGCCGGGCACCATCTGGCCCGCATACTGCATCAGCCTGCCCCTCTCCCGGGTGAGCCGCACCGCATCAGCGAAATCGAGCACCCCGGCGGCTACCAGCGCGGTATACTCGCCAAGACTGTGCCCCGCCATATATGCGGGATGCACCAATTCTCCGGATAGCTCGCCGGCGGCTTTCAGGCAGGCAACGCTCGTTGTCAGTATGGCAGGCTGTGCGTTAACGGTCTGGCACAGCTCCTCTTCCGGGCCCTCGAAACAGAAGCGGGACAACGGTATTCCCAACGCCTCGTCAGCCTCTTTGAATATCTCCTGCGTAGAGGAGAAAGCGTCATAGAGGTCTCGCCCCATTCCCACCTTCTGGGAACCCTGCCCCGGGAATACATACGCGAAACTCTTCGGTTTTTTAGACAAGCTTTTCATACTGTCTCGGCTTGGATATTTAGTCCTTCTTCTTCGATTTTACCTGGACGACTTCGCGTCCTCCATACACACCACAGGTAAGACACACATGATGCGCCCTTTTGGGACTGTGGCACTGAGGGCAAAGATCGACATCGGGCAAGCTCAACCCGTCGTGGGAGCGTCGCTTCCCCTTCTTAGACTTCGGAGTTTTATGCTTAGGTAACGCCATTCTACTACCTATCCTTCGCTAAACTCGCCAGTACAGCGAGCCTAGGATCTATTTCTCTTGGGCAACTACAAGTACCGAGGTTCAAGTTACTCCCACACCGTAAGCATAGCCCTGCACAATCCTCCCTGCATAACGGTTTCATCGGCCCGGTCAGCAATGTATATTGCCGCAAAACCTCGCTTAAATCAATCTCCCTATGCTCATCTATTGTGAACGATCCCTCCTCGGGATGCAATAAATACTCTTCCTGAAAATCCAGCTTGAGCTTCTGGCTGAAGCGAATTAAGCACCTGCTGCATATCTCTTCGCTTACAGTCAGAACCAAGCCTCGCACCAGAACTCCCCCGTCGGTACGCACTAACTCTACAGACCCCGCAAACGAGGCGCATTCCGCCTCATTCACCTGATAGCTGCGAGTGGACCCGATAGGTTCCTTGAGCAGCTGAGAAACATTTATTATCATCTTTTTTACTAAACTTATAGGAACGAAGTTTGCTAATTATATTTATATAATACGAAACTGTCAAGTATCGTTGCAACTAAGCAATTGCTATGCTACCATATAGTGCCGCTATTTTCAAGTTACATCAAGCTAGTAAAATGCCGAAAATTCATTTCATCGACGTTACAAACCGCGATGCCGTCCAGGCATCGCGCATAATCATGGCCAAGCTGCAAAAAACGATCCTCAATCTCTACCTCGCCGAGATGGGTATCCGCCAGTCGGAGTTCTCCTTCCCTACTGTGAAGCACGAGCGGAACTACATCCAGGGGAACCTCGAACTAAAATCGATGGGCGTCTTCGGCAGTTTGACGCTGGAGGGATGGTGTCGCGCCACAGTGGATGACGTCGAGGCCTCCCTGTCCATAGGCGTACGCGATCTGAATGTATCGATATCGACATCCGACCAGATGATACTGCACAAGTTCCGCGGCAAGCTCGACCGGGAATCGGTCATCCGCGAGATGGTCGATGCTGTAGTCTATGCACGCGGACACGGTGTCGACAGTATCGGGGTGAACGCTGAGGACGCATCGCGCTCCGAAATAGGATACCTGATCGAGTTCGCCCAGGCTGCCCGGGGCGCCGGCGCCGATCGTATTCGATATTGCGATACCTTGGGGTACGATACGCCGACCACCATCCAGCAGCGGGTCGGGGAGCTCGCAGCGAAGGTGAAAATGCCGATCGAGCTGCATTGCCACAACGACCTCGGCATGGCGGTGGCCAACGCCGTCTCGGGCGCAACGGCGGCGATCGACAGCGGAGTGGATGCCTACGTCAACACGTCGGTCAACGGCGTCGGCGAGCGCGCCGGCCAGACCGACCTCATAAGCTGCATCCTGGCATTGAAGTTCGGACGGGACATAGAAAGCTACGAGATCGGTGACAAGCTGAACCTGAGGCTGGCCGATAAGATCGCGAAATACGTATCATATGCCTTCGGCATCCCGATACCGGTGAACCAGCCAGGGGTCGGCTCCAACATCTTCGCACACGAGGCCGGAATCCACGCCGACGGAGCGATAAAAGACCGGCGCAACTATGAGTTGTTCAATTATGAGATACTAGGCCGCGGGAAGTACGAACGCATACCCACCGGGAGGGTGATCACCACCGGAGAGTTCGGCGGCATAGCGGGATTCCGATACGTCTACGAACAAATAGGGGTAACATTCCCCGACAAGGACAGCGCCAGGCATATCCTTGAACTGGTGCAGTTCGCCAGCGCCCACACACAGAAACCGCTGACCGACGACGAACTGCGCTTCATCGCCGGGTATCCCGACCAGGTGCGCAAAATACTGACGCTGACGCCTTAAATAACAAGCTCCTGAGCTTCTCGCCTGCTTTAAAAGCTCCCGCAAAGCAGATTCGGCATCCGCGAACTTGAAATCATACCCCAAATCCAAAAGGTGCCGCGGTACCGCAAATTGTCCATCGAGAAGAAGAGTTGACATCTCGCCAAATGCAATACGCAGCAGAAAGGCTGGCGTCGCTATCCTAGCAGGGCATCTCATAACTTCTCCCAGCATACGTGTGAAACAGGCATTTGTAACCGGATTGGGAGCAACCAAGTTGAACGGCCCGGCAGCACTATCGTTCTCGATCAGGAATCTGATAGCTTTAACCTCATCGTCTATATGGATCCACGGGAACCACTGCCGCCCGCTGCCCAGTTTCCCGCCGACGTAGAAACCAAAAGGAATCAGCATTCGAGGTAAAGCACCGCCTTTTCGACTAAGCACTACGCCGGTACGAATTATCGCCCGTCGTACACCGAGTGTTTCTACGAATCGGGTCGACGCTTCCCAATCGATGGCCAGGCGTGCCAGGAAATCGTTGCCCGCCGGAGACGCTTCGGTTATCTCCTCATCGTTACGCGGGCCGTAGTATCCGATACCGGACGCCTGGATGAGCACGCGAGGCGGTTGGGAGACAGATTCGATAGCTTGAACTATGGCTCGACCAGCGTCGTCTTGCCATGATCGACATGCGCGATGATGGCGATATTGCGAATCTTCTCCTGTGCTATCAGGCCCATAACCTCATGTACCATTGCAGTTCCGTCGGCTTCCTTATTTATTAAATCGGGGCTCGCAGGCGTTCCGTACATTAAAAATAGCCCGG
>JAYEHL010000164.1:0-2003 GCA_034659515.1 Chloroflexota bacterium
GACGGATGGCTCGAAGGCATGAAGACGGCCGACGGCGAACCGGGCTTGCCGGCAGTCAAGCAGGCGTTGGATATCTAACGACGCCGGGGGCGGCGCGAAAGGATGAGGTGCAGCAAAAATTCGCCTCGATTTTCACTGCGGGCTTGTCCTTCGGCGAGCTCGCAGGTATAGTCCGCCCCCGTTGTCGCTCGGCAACGCCCGCAGTAAGTAACATCGTTGGCTACGTAGCTCAGCTGGTTAGAGCACATCACTCATAATGATGGGGTCCCCTGTTCGAATCAGGGCGTAGCCACCAACGATTCTCTTCTCGCCTCATCGATACACGCCTCACCGAGACTGATTTTCGATCCGCTTCTTGTCGCTTGGTTCGGCTACACGTCGTTCATCGCGCTCATTCATTGTCTGATCAAACGCCGCTCTTTGATGGGTTTTCCGTTCAAGCGCCATGTATGGGTCGTATCGTGTCCGTTCGCTCGGCTTCCATGCCGAATCGTCTCGACAGACTCTGGCTCCGCAGCGTATTGATTGCGCTGAATAATTCGTTTCCATTCTTTTGAAGATTCCTGCGTATCGGCCTTGACGCAAAAGACTCAACGCGTATACTACGCCGCGTGCTGAAGGATGGTCCCCGATAGCTCAGTTGGTAGAGCAAATGACTGTTAATCATTGGGTCACAGGTTCGAGTCCTGTTCGGGGAGCCAACATCCAGATCAGCCAGCGGTGAACGACGATCCCCGATAGCTCAGTTGGTAGAGCAAATGACTGTTAATCATTGGGTCACAGGTTCGAGTCCTGTTCGGGGAGCCAGCGCTATCATCGCGTCGAGAAGTGCTCACATCGATCCCTGATAGCTCAGTTGGTAGAGCAAGCGACTGTTAATCGCTGGGTCGCAGGTTCGAGTCCTGCTCAGGGAGCCAGCTGAACGCTTAGAAAGACATCCTGCTATGTAATACCGCCTCTGCACTCATTCCAATTACTGACGGATGAGGTGCAGTTATGCGTGTTTCAGCAACGGTTTGCTCCAAGGGCGGCGTCGGGAAAACCACCACGACGGCCAATCTGGGCGGTCTCCTGGCAGACGCCGGTCTACGGGTCCTGCTCATCGACCTCGACTCCCAGCCAACCCTCTCTTCCTACTATGAGCTGTCCCAGCCTGCCCCTGGTGGGGTGTACGAGCTGCTCGCGACAGAACTGGTCGACCTCGACCAGATCATCTCGCACACCGCTATCCCCAAACTCGACATCATAGTCTCCAACGACTATCGAAATCAGTTGCAGCAGTTATTGCTCAATGCCCCGAATGGTCGCTTCCGGCTGATCGACCTTCTCGATCGCTTCGCCGATCGCTATGACGCCATCCTGATCGATACCCAGGGCGCGCGCTCGGTGATTCTCGAGATGGCCGTCATGGCTGCCGATCGGCTGATCTCTCCCATCGTTCCCGAACTGCTCACCGCGCGCGAATTCGTGCGCGGCACTCAGGGCATGCTAAACGAGCTTCGCGAGCTGGCACGTTATACCCGTTTCGAGGTGCCGCCGGTCTCCATCCTGCTCAACAAGATGACCGACCAGCTGCGCGATGCCCGCGACATCGCTGACAGCATTCGCACCATGTATGCCGAGGTCGAAGATCACGGAATCAGCGTGCTCGAAACCCCGCTGGTCAATCTTTCCGCCTATCGTTCGGCTGCGTTGCAGGGCTTGCCCGTCCACCGGGTCGAGCCGCGCAAGCCCTACAGCCGCAAGGCACCGGCCTGTGCCGACCAGCTCAAGGCCGTGGCCATCGATCTCTATCCCGAGTGGGCCGATGCCATCCGCGCAGTAGGCACCAATGCTCCGAGCGGTAAATCCGGCACCGGAAAATCGGGGGTGGGGCATGTCCATTGAAGCCGCATCCCCGGCATCCGCCGAAGCCGAGGCCATGGGGCTTCTGCCACCGCATAGCATCGAGGCCGAGCAGTCCACGCTGGGTGCGTTGATGCTCGATAACACCAAGTGGGATG
>JAYEHL010000165.1:0-2001 GCA_034659515.1 Chloroflexota bacterium
GATCAACAGGGGCATATCGCCCATCTACGAAGAAGGCCTTGGCGATTTGCTTTGTAGCTGCGTCAACGGCGGTAGCCTCAGGGCGTCGACCGGATATGAGGAAGCTGAAAACACCGGGATTACCTTCATCTGCGTCGGCACGTATTCCGGCTCCGAGGGCGGTACCGACCTCTCGCAGATCGAGGATGCGGTGCGGAACATCGGCACACTGCTGTCGCGGAAGCAGGGCTTCCACATCGTAGCTATAAAGAGCACCGTGGCCCCGGGGACCACCGAGCGCATGGTCATCCCGTTGCTGGAGCAGGTGTCCGGCAAAAAGGTGGGAAAGGACATCGGCGTGGCGGTGAACCCCGAGTTTCTCGAAGAGGGCAGGGCGCTTCGCTGCTTCCTCAAACCGGACAGGATCGTCATCGGTGAGTCGGACCGGAAGACCGGCGACATTCTGGAGGGGCTTTACAGCGGCTTCCCCGCCCCGGTGATCCGCACCGGCCTCGCCACCGCCGAGATGATAAAGTACGCCGCGAACGCCTTCTTGTCCACCAAGGTATCGTTTATCAATGAGATCGGGAACATCTGTAGTAAGCTGGGCATCGACGCGTACGATGTGGCCGACGGCATAGGCTGCGACCCCCGCATCGGCAGGAAGTTCCTCAACGCGGGGATCGGCTTCGGCGGGTCGTGCCTGCCCAAGGACCTGCACAAGCTCGTCGCGACGGCGGACGAGCTGGGGTACCGTCCGCGGCTGCTGGAGTCGGTCATCGACGTGAACCGGGACCAGCCGTCGCGAATGGTCGAGGCGGCTGAGGGCGCGATCGGTGATCTCAAGGGAAAGGCCGTCGCCGTGCTGGGGCTGGCGTTCAAACCGGACACGGATGATATGAGGGACGCCCCATCGATAAGGGTCATCGCGTCGCTCCTGGATAAGGGCGCTTCGGTGCGCGCCTACGATCCGAAGGCGATGGAGGCCGCGAGGCGCACCATCGATAAACAGATCGAATACTGCGAGAGCGCGCGGCAGGCCATCGATAAGGCCGATTGTGTGCTCATCGTGACGGAATGGGATGAGTTCAGGGACGAGGCGTTGTATAATGGCAGGGTGGTGATCGACGGGAGGAGAGCCCTCGATCCCGAAAAGGCCAGGGCGATCTGTGATTACTACGGGATATGCTGGTAGAAGTCGTTGGTCGATTGCAGACCGAACCCCCTGTAGTCCCCCATTATTTTCTTATTGTCATTCCCTGACTTGATCATCCTTCCATGATACGCAATACATGGAAGGACAGGGAGGGCGAATGCCATTCGCCCCTACACGTTCAACTCACCCTCGGCTCTGTAGCTTCCCTCTCTTTCACAAAGAGAGGGATGTTAAGGGTGAGTTCGCACCAATGTAATGACGATACGCTTTATATATGGTAGAATCCTTTAACAGCCGGATTCAATCCTAGGGTGGGTTTGACGGTAGGGTAACCCACCAGATTTCAATAGTTAACTGGTAGATTGAGGAGCGATTCGAATAGTGGAGAGCGTTCTTGTTACCGGCGGCGCCGGGTTCATAGGTAGCCATCTGTGCGAGCGATTGCTGTCGCGCGGCGTTCAGGTAATATGCCTGGATAACTTCGACCCGTATTACTCCCCCGAGATAAAGCGAGATAACATCTCCGGCCTGTCCGGCAACGGGCTTTTCAAGCTCGTCGAAGGTGACATAAGGGATAAGGATAAGCTTATCGAACTGTTCTCCGCCCACCGCTTCGAAAGCATAGTCCACCTGGCGGCGAGGGCGGGGGTCAGGCCGTCCATTCAGGACCCGCATATATATCAGGACGTTAACATAGGCGGCACCATTAATCTGCTCGAACTCTGCCGGGAATTCGGTATAAACAATTTCGTCTTCGGCTCGTCCTCGTCCGTGTACGGCGACAGCATTAAGGTGCCCTTCAGCGAGAGCGAGGCGCTATCGAAGCCGATCTCCCCCTACGCCGCCTCCAAACAGGCGTGCGAGCT
>JAYEHL010000166.1:0-10206 GCA_034659515.1 Chloroflexota bacterium
CGGACGGAGCGGGTGGTGGGGAGGGGAAGGTTTTCTTGGCCATGTACCAGTTTACAACTTTGTTGATGAGAGGATTTAAGGCTTTGAGCGGCCAGTACTTGAATAGGGGAAGGATCTTGATCATCAGGAACATTAGAATTTTGTTTCTCATCTTACCCATAACCACCCGTCTCCTTTAATTTTCATCTCTCTGATGTTTAACTTAAGAAATAAGGCTTGAAATATTATAAAGTACAATAAAGAAATAGTCAATATTATTCCCTTAATTTGATGGATAGCAAGTAATTGTAGTAATGTGGCTTTGGTGGAAGCCACTCTGATATAGTATCGAAAAGAATCGCAATCGCTCGGGCGCGAGGGCTGGTCTCGCACGATCGAAGAGCATATACTGTGTGAAATAGGTCGATCGTGGCGGGTGTTTGATCGTGAATTCATTGCTTAAGGCGCTTATTCAAACTGGTATCGGTTCGCGCAGACAGGCGGCTGATGCGATTGTGAGAGGTGTGGTCAAGGTCAACGGCGTCGTCGTCGATGATCTGGGGCATCCTGTTGATGCAGATAAGGATCGGATAACGGTCGATGGCTGTGAAGTCGATATAAAGCCGAAGAAGATTGTATATCTGATGTTCAATAAGCCCGCCGGCGTTCTATCGACCGTTAGAGACGATCGAGGGAGACGGACGGTCATCGATCTGCTGCCCGAGCAGTATCGCAAACTGGCGCTGCATCCGGTAGGGCGTCTCGACAAGGATACGACTGGCCTTCTGCTGTTGACCAACGATGGCGATCTGACCTATCGTCTGACGCATCCGAAGTTCGAGCACGAGAAGGAATATCTGGTGCGAATCGATGGCATTATGAGTTTGAAGGAGCTGCGGGCGCTGGAGACGGGGATAGATATCGATGATGGTTTAACGCATCGGGCTATAGTTCGGGGGATCGAATCGAATCCCTCCTACAACTACAGCATCACGATTCATGAGGGCCGGAAGCGGCAGGTCCGGCGCATGTTCTCACACCTCGGCTATCGCGTGACGGCGCTGAAGCGGGTGCGGATCGGGGATCTCCGCCTGGGCGGGTTGGCGGAGGGTGGTGTGCGGCGGTTGGATGATAGTGAGGTCGGTCTGCTGGTAAAGGATCGGTGAAGGTTAAGGTTCGTCTGATCGAGGGGAAAGAGATTTTTCAACAGCGCCCGTGTATTCGTCACCGGCTGCCGCGGGGCAGTTTCGACGCTTGAAATTTTTCACATTGACATGGGAAAAGGGCAACGGTTACAATGAACTTGGGCTAGAAGCCCTTGCGGGAGGTTCCCAATGATCGAGATGGAAGTCGCCAGCATTCGGATGGGGTTAATGAGCACCCAGCGTGTCGTTATCCTTAAGGAGAAGACCGGGGATAGGCATCTTCCCATCTGGATCGGCATAGCTGAGGCGGAGTCTATTATGATAGGGGTGCAGGGGGGAGAGATGCCCCGTCCCTTGACCCATGACCTGCTCCGCTCGGTCATAGACTGCCTGGGGGCCAGGGTCAAGTCGATTATAGTGAATGATCTGCGTAACGATACGTTCTTCGCGAACATAAACCTTATTGTTGATGGCAAGGCTATGGACATCGATGCCAGGCCCAGCGATGCCATCGCACTCGCGGTGAGGGTCGAGGTTCCGATCTACGTCGAGGACTCGGTGCTGGATGCAGCGGGAATAGTACTTTCGAAGGGCGATGATGTGGATATCACTGAGGATGAGCTACAAAAGCTTGCCCCTTTCAAGGATATCATCGATACGCTGAATCTGGATGACCTGGAGAAATCCTGATCTCGCTTCGAGCTACCGGTAATGGACGAAGGTTTCATCAAACATCTTATGACAGCCGTGAGCTGTAACGTCTGCGGAAATCTCTACGAAGACGATGATGTGGAGGTTCTGGGGCGGTATAATGATCTGTGGTTTCTCAGCGTATGTTGTTCTGTATGTGAGAGTGAAGGGTTGGTCGCCGCGATATTGAAGAGCGGAAGTCCTGCTGAGATTATAACCGATTTTACTACCGAGGAGTATGGAAGGTTCCGGGGCATCGATGCGGTGGATGTGGATGATTTGCTGGGCGTCCATGATTTCCTGAAAGAGTTCGATGGCGATTTTGGCGGCCTGTTCGATATGGGCGAGGTAGATGGGAGCAGCGATTTCTATTAAATCGACGGGGTCTGTGAGATCGGAGATTTTCTCTGAGAAGATATATTGCACGGGGTTTCAGGGTATGATATACTACTTGAGGTTTTGACTGTGGAGCGTTGGGCGGCGGCGGTGAGGATTACAGGTGTAGGTTTCTATATAGGTGTGTGTATAGCAGGTGGAGTTTATCTTGGTGTATGGTTGGATGGTAAGTTTGATATAAGTCCTTTATTCACCTTGTTGGGGTTGGGGTTGGGGTTGTTCACCGCTTTTTATGGAACATATCGCATGCTGCAATCAGCGCTAGGGCGGGGTAGCAACAGCAAATATTAAAGGACGCAAGTGGCAGTAAAAAAGTTTTGGGGCCGGATGAGTAAGAAGGCCCGAATAGCGATAATAACTTTAATCTGTTTAGCTTTAATCGCAACCGGTGTTGGTTGCTTCAACATTGCAGACCCTCCCCATGTAGAACTGGCCCCGGAAGCGCTCTGGCATATTGGCGGATTCCCCATAACCAATACTATGATCAGTGCTTGGATCACTATTGTTGTATTGGCTGTTTTGTGCTATTTCGCTACACGAAAAATGAAACTCATACCCCGGGGTTTGCAGAATGTTATGGAGGCGGGAGTGGAGGCGCTGGCCAATTTCGTGGACGGTGTCGCCGGCGAGGAGAAGGGGCGTAAATTCTTCCCTATAGTAGCGACTATATTTATCTTCGTTTTTGCCAACGCTTGGCTGGCCCTGATCCCCGGTTTTATAAGCATAGGTTTCTGGCATGAGATTCACGGCGAGGAAGTGCTGGTACCTCTCTTCAGAGGCGCGAATACCGATCTCAATGTGCCTCTTGCCCTCGCCCTTATTTCCTTCGTCTTTGTAGAGTACTGGGGCATTCGCTATCAGGGTTTCTTGCGCTATATGAAGAAATTTGTCAATCTCGGCAATCTCGTCGGTAGCGCGAAACAGTTGGCGCGCGGGAAGGTGAAGAGCAGCCTGGGTTTGCTGGTGAATGGGGCTATCGATGCGTTTGTGGGGCTGGTTGAAGGTTTGAGCGAGTTAATACGTGTCGTCAGCTTCACTTTTCGTCTCTTCGGCAATATGACGGCAGGGGAGATTCTTCTAGGCTCGATGATGTTTCTTATACCATGGGTTGTGGCGATACCGTTTTACGGCTTGGAGCTGTTCGTGGGTTTCGTGCAGGCCCTTATATTCTCAGGACTGACGCTGGTATTTGTTGTGATGGCTGCTACTTCCCACGAGGAACATTGAAGATTGTATAATTGTATAAATGTGTAACAGACTTGAAAGGGGGGAAAGTACATGGATGCTGAGGGAATGAGACTGCTTGCTGCAGGATTAGCGATGGGTTTTGGCGCTATAGGCCCGGGCGTTGGTATTGGCATATTAGGAATGGGTGCCATGCAGGCATTGGGGCGAAATCCGGAAGCCCGTGGCCCGATCATGACCAATATGATTCTAGCCATCGCCTTCGCTGAGGCTGTGGCAATCTATGCATTGATCGTAGCCATTCTGCTGATTTTCGTCGCCTAGTTAAACCGGTTTCCATCGGATAGAGGAGTCAATATGGGCGAAATTGGAATTAATTGGCAAGTCCTGCTGGCGCAGCTTGTAAACTTCGGTATACTATTTGCTGTTCTTGCCATACTGCTGTATAAGCCGATGCGCCGTATGCTTGATGAGCGATCCGCTCGGATAAAGGAAAGTATGGATCAGGCGGAGCAGATCAAGGCGCAGCTGGCAAAGACAGAGGAACAGGTTAAAGAGCAGATAGAGGTTGCTCATAAGGAAGGACAGAATATACTGGCCCAAGCTGCTCAGATGGGCGAACGCGTAAAGGAAGAAGCCAGGGCGGAGGCGAGGCAAGAGGCAGAGAACATCTTTGCCAAGGCTCGCACGGAGATCGATATGGAGCGCGACAAAGCCATAGATGAGGTCAGGCGTGAGTTTGTCGATCTGACAATAACTGCAGCTGAAAAGGTTGTTCGCGAGACCTTGGATAAAGAGAAACATCGTCGCCTTATTGAAGAGGTGCTTGAACAGGCATCTAAAGGGGACGGATAGTGGCTAGCGCTGCGGCGAAAAGGCATGCCCATGCCGCGTTTCAGATTGCTCTGGAACGAAACGAATTAGAGTTATGGAGGGGGGATCTGGAGCAGCTTGCAGAAGCGGTGAGAGATCCCCTTTTACAGGCATTTTTAGAAAACCCCAAAATTAATTCGGATGATAAGGCCAAGATTTTACGTCAGGTGCTTGAAGGGCTAAGTCCGCTAGTGATTAACTTGGCTATGCTGTTGGTATCTCGATGCCGCCTGAACATCGTTTCAGGTATAGCCAATGAGTATGGGCGTATGGTCGATGAGCAAAAAGGTATTGCCCATGCCGAGGTGGTGACTGCGGTACCTCTGGGGGCGGATGATGAGGCTGAGATAGCCCGTCGCCTTAGCGGTGTGTTAGGTCGGGAGATAGTGCTTAGCACTAGCGTTTCCCCCGATGTAATTGGTGGTCTTATTGCCAAGGTTGGTGACAAGCTCATAGATGGTAGCACTAAGAGTAAATTTTTAGCCCTTAAGAAAAGTATGGGTGGATCTGCAAAATAAAGGAGGAGACGAAGGATATGGCAAAAGAAGCAAAAGCAATCACTTCGATGCAGGTAGAAAATCGTATATTCAAGCCGCCGAAGGAGCTCAGTAAAAAGGCTTATATTAAGAGCATGAAGCAATATAAGGACGTCTATCAGAGGTCCATCGAGGATCCTGATGGCTTCTGGGCTGAGGTGGCGGAGCAGCAGCTGGAGTGGTTTAAGAAATGGGATAAGGTACGGGAATTCAATTTCTCCAAGGGAGAGTTCAAGTGGTTCGCAGGCGGAAAGCTGAACGCTTCCTACAATTGCCTGGATCGCCATATCAAGACCTGGAGAAAGAACAAGGCTGCGCTCATTTTTGAAGGTGAGCCTGGAGATACGGTGACCTATACCTATCAGCAGCTTTATAACGAGGTCTGCAAGTTCGCCAACGTGCTGAAGAAGCGCGGTGTGAAGAAGGGCGACCGCGTTAGTATATATCTTCCTATGATACCTGAGCTGTGCATCTCGATGCTGGCCTGCGCCAGGATCGGCGCTGTCCATAGCATAGTGTTCGGCGGCTTCAGCGCGGACGCGCTACGGGACAGGATACTGGATTGCGATTCCAAGGTTCTCGTTACGTCCAATGCCGGCCATCGCAGCGGAAAGACTGTGCCGATCAAGGGCAATGCCGATACGGCATTGAAGGATTGCCCCGGCGTGAAGGACGTCATCGTCGTTAATAGAGTGGGAGTTGATGTGCCTATGGTGCAGGGGCGCGACTACTGGTGGCACGAGGAGATGGCTGCGGAGGATATCGTTCCTGTGTGCGAGCCAGAGCAGATGGATTCGGAGGACCTCCTGTTCATCCTGTACACCTCCGGCAGCACGGGCAAGCCTAAGGGCGTAATGCATACCACAGCTGGCTATCTGCTCTTTGCGGCGGAGACCGCAAAGTGGGTTTTTGACATCAAGGATGATGATACCTATTGGTGTACCGCCGACATCGGCTGGGTAACCGGCCACAGTTATATCGTCTACGGGCCTCTGGCGCTGGGCTCTACCAGCGTGATGTTCGAGGGCGTGCCCAACTATCCGAAGCCCGACAGGTTCTGGGAGATCGTAGAGAAGCATGGAATAAATATATTCTACACTGCTCCTACCGCTCTTCGCTCGATGATGAGGGATGGAGACGAGTGGCCCAACAAGCATAACCTGTCCTCGTTGCGCGTACTGGGGACGGTGGGCGAGCCGATTAATCCCGAGGCGTGGATCTGGTACTACAACGTTATCGGTAAGGAGAAATGCCCCATCGTCGACACCTGGTGGCAGACGGAGACCGGCGGCATTCTCATCAGCCCGTTGCCCGGCGCTACACCCATCAAGCCGGGCTCGGCAACATTTCCGTTTCCTGGTGTCGATTCGATCATCATCCGTGAGGACAGATCGCAGGTTGATGCCAACGAAGGTGGTTACCTCTGTATCAAGCAACCGTGGCCCGGGATGCTTCGCGGCTTCTGGAACGACGAGGGCAATAAGAGGTTCATCGATACGTACTTCGCACGCTTCCCCGGCATGTATATGACGGGTGACGGTGCGCGTACAGATGATGATGGCTACTACTGGCTGATGGGACGCATCGATGACGTTATCAACGTCTCCGGTCACCGCATCGGAACGGCTGAGGTCGAGAGCGCCCTAGTGAGCCATACGAATGTTGCCGAGGCGGCGGTCGTCGGTATGCCTCACGAGCTGAAGGGTCAGGGCATCTATGCCTATGTTACCCTGAAGCTAGGGGTCGATAAGACCGAGGAACTCAAGAAAGAGCTGGTCACTCACGTTCGCAAGGAGATCGGCCCTATCGCCGCTCCGGACAAAATACAATTCGCTGATGGTCTTCCTAAGACGCGTAGTGGCAAGATCATGCGGCGTCTCTTGGTCAAGATCGCTGCCGGCGATGTGAGCAACCTCGGCGATACTTCAACGCTCGCAGACCCGTCAGTTGTCGATGTCCTTGTAAAAGAGCGAGTGTAGACTAAAAAGTAGTTTAAGAATATAAGGTGAAGGATGGGCCCGCAACGGCCATCCTTCACCCTTGAGAGCCCATACAAGTGTGAGCTCTCAAGGGTGAAGCTTAGAGAAATAGCGAGGTGAACAGTGGCGCTACTGGATAACAGATGGATTATTCTGTTTGGTGGGTTCTTGCTGAACCTAATGTTAGGTGTTGTATATTCATGGAGCGTTTTTATTAACCCGCTGATGGATGATTATGGATGGTCGAAGTTAACAGCCAGCCTGCCGTTCATGATTTTCTTGGCGGTCTTCGCTCTGTTGATGATACCGGCAGGCAGGTTCCAGGATAAGCTTGGGCCGAGGAAAATTGCCATGTTCGGTGGCTTGTTGTTAGGCGCAGGCTTTATGCTGGCCTCGCTTCAAGTAGATAGTGTGACTACACTATGTTTAACCTACGGTTTAATAGCAGGCGGCGGCTGCGGACTTGGTTATGCTTGTGCAATCCCTGTGGCGAGGAAGTGGTTTCCGGATAAACCGGGTCTTGCAATCGGGATAACTGTCGGTGGCTTCGGATTGAGCGCGCTATTATTTGCTCCTCTCCAGAAGAGTTTGATCGCGGACCAGGGTATTGACAGTACCTTCCTTATAATCGGCGGGGTTTTAATGGCGGTGTCGATTTTGGCTTCTGCTTTGCTTAAAAATCCTCCCGCTGGATGGAAACCTGCAGGCTGGGAGCCCAAGGTTACAGCAGCGGCTTCAGCGGTGAAGTCAATTGCAGTTGACGAGGATCTAGGAGCAATGGCGGTCTTGAAGACGCCGCGTTTCTGGATGCTGTGGTTTGTATTTACGTTTATGGCATTAGCCGGCTTGATGGTTATCGGGCATATCGCCAGTTATACCGATGGTCTTCAGGGTGTAACAGTCGGTGCTCTTGCTGCCGGCGTATTATCAGGTTTTAATGCTGCCGGTAGGCCAGGAAGCGGGTGGCTAGCAGATAAGTTTGGCTATGCCAAGACAATGATGATACTTTTCGCGATACAGGCGATAGTGTTGCTTATATTCCCATTTGTCGCAGTGAATGCAGCGCTGGTATTTGTATTGGTGATCTTCATCGGGTTTAACTTCGGTGCCAATTTCGCGCTGTTCCCAACTGCCTGTGGCGACAGTTTTGGAGTAAAGAATATGGGCCGTAATTACGGTCTGCTGTTCACGGCTTATGGTGTTGGAGGTATCGTAGGGCCTCTTATTGGAGGGCAGGTATACGATTCAACAGGTGACTATAAGTGGGCGTTCATTATCGCAGCGATACTGGTATTTGTTGCAGTAGCGATAGTATTTACTTATAGGAAGAAATACTCTTAGGTTTACCAGGGATAGGGTAGCGTATTAAGACTGGAGGTAACTCGAGATGGCTCGAGCTCATGACTTCGCAGAGATCATAAAACAACAGATCGAACAGTTCGGAACCACGGTGACTATGGTGGATGTTGGTACCGTGGTTGAGGTGGGTGACGGAATTGCGCGTATCCACGGCTTATCGGGCGTGAAGTACAACGAATTGCTTCAATTCCCCCATGACATCGTCGGTATGGCACTCAACCTGGAGGAGGACAGCGTTGGCGCTGTGATCCTGGGTGAGTGGGGTGTGATTAAGGAGGGGGATGAAGTACGTTCTACGGGGAGGATCGCCGAGGTTCCGGTGGGTGAGGGCCTTATCGGACGCGTGGTCGATCCCACCGGACAGCCTATAGATGGTAAAGGGCCGATAAAGTCCGATAAGACTAGGCCGGTCGAGCGCGTCGCGCCTAACGTGGTGACGCGTAAATCGGTGGATACGTCGGTGCATACTGGCATCAAATCTATCGATGGCATGGTACCTATCGGTCGCGGACAGCGGGAGCTGATCATCGGCGACAGGGCGACGGGCAAAACCGCCATCGCTCTTGATACGATAATCGCCCAGAAGGGCGGCGACCTGATCTGCATCTACGTTGCTATCGGGCAGAAGGCGTCCAAGGTGGCGCAGACGGTGGCGGTATTGGAGAACTTCGGCGCTATGGAGCACACGATAGTGGTCTCCGCCGGTGCCTCCGAGTCCGCGGCGTTGCAGTACATCGCGCCGTATGCGGGATGCGCCATGGGTGAGGAGTTCATGGAGCAGGGCAAGGATGTCCTGATCGTTTATGATGATCTCTCCAAGCATGCGTGGGCGTATCGACAGATATCGTTGCTGCTACGTCGACCTCCGGGCCGCGAGGCTTACCCCGGCGACGTGTTCTATCTGCACAGCCGTCTTCTCGAGCGGTCGGCCAAGCTGGCCCAGGAGTGGGGTGGTGGTTCAATCACCGCGCTGCCGATTATCGAGACCCAGGCCGGCGATATCTCGGCCTATATCCCGACAAATGTGATCTCCATCACCGATGGTCAGATATTCCTTGAGACCGATATGTTCAACTCCGGCATTAGGCCTGCGGTCAACGCCGGTCTCAGTGTATCCCGCGTCGGCGGATCGGCGCAGACCAAGGCGATGAAGAAGGTGGCTGGTAAGTTGCGAATGGACCTGTCGCAGTTCCGTGAGCTACAGACGTTTGCCCAGTTCGGCGCTGCGGAGCTGGACCGTGCCACCAGGGCGCAGCTGGAGCGCGGACAGCGCATGACCGAGATATTGAAGCAGGATCAGTATGTCCCGATGTCACTGGGTAAAGAGGTGAGCATCCTTTTTGCAGTGACAAATGGCTTTCTAGATGATGTCCCTGTCAATAAAGTGACGGTCTTTGAGGCGGCGTTCCATCGCTTCATGGAGACCAATCATCCCGATGTGATACAGAAGATCAGTCAGGAGAAGACGATTAGTGAAGAGACGGAAGGGGCGTTGAAGAAAGCGATAACTGAGTTTAAGGAGACCGTACCATACTAAAGAGGGGTATCGGCTTAGTGTCTTCCACTCCCATCGTTTGGAAGAGCGAGAAAGTATAAAAGGTTAAAAAATGGCAACCATTCGTGAGATCGATCGCCGTATAAAAAGCGTGCGGAATACCTCCAAGGTTACCAAGGCTATGGAGATGATTGCTGCGTCTAAGATGAGGCGCGCTCAGGAGCGCACTTTAGCCGCCCGTCCCTATGCCGAGAAGATACAGCAGGTGCTGGCCAACCTCGCAGCGCAGACGCGTGTAGGGGAGGAGAGTCATCCGTTACTGGTCAAGAGGCCGGTGAACAAGATCGCTGTTGTGCATATCACTCCGGACCGGGGACTCTGCGGTGGTCTCGTTGCCAATGTAAATCGCAGCATCGCCGGATTTATTCTGGACCAGAGCGTGCCGGTTACGAATATAGCTATAGGACGTAAGGGGAGGGATTTTGTATTGCGCACCGGTCAAGATTTACGGGCGGAATTTATTCAGTTCCCTGATAAGCCTGCGATGGTCGATGTACTCCCCGTAGCCC
>JAYEHL010000167.1:0-10150 GCA_034659515.1 Chloroflexota bacterium
AAAAAAGGGGGATGGAAAATCCCCCTTTTTTATTTTTCGTATAGGTCAGACGCGACCGAGCGTCTTCTTGGCGGTTTCCGGGTCACGGCAACGACTGATCGCTTCCTCGAAGCTGATCGTCTTGTTGTGGTACAGGTTCACGAGTGCCTGGTCCAACGTTTGCATGCCGAACTGGGCGCCGGTCTGCAGCACGTTCCACATATGAGAGGTTTTGCCCTCGCGGATCAAGTTCTTTATAGCGTCTGACGCCATCATTACTTCCACGGCTGCGGTGCGGCCTGATCCGTCGAATTTTGGTAATAACGTTTGGTACAAAATGCCTTCCAATGTGGTGGAGAGCTGTACCCTTACCTGAGGCTGCTGGTAAGGCGGGAATATATCGATGATCCTGTCTACGGCCTGAGGTGCGCTCGGGGTATGTAATGTCGCGAGTATCAGGTGGCCCGTCTCCGCGGCGGTTAGAGCGATGCTGATGGTCTCTAAATCCCGCATCTCACCTACCAGGATAACGTCCGGGTCCTGTCGCAGGGCGTGCTTTAGCGCGGTGCCAAAAGAGAGAGTGTCCGTACCGAGTTCCCTCTGTGTGATGAAGCAAGTATTATTTTCATGAAGGAACTCGATAGGGTCTTCAATAGTGATTATCCGCCTTCTGCGGAAGTTATTTATATATTTAACCATGGACGCCAGGGTGGTGGACTTGCCGCTGCCAGTCGGCCCGCTCACAATGATCAGTCCGCGTTCTTTTAGGGCCAGATCTTTGCATATATCAGGTAACCCCAGCTCTTCCATGTCCGGTATATTTACTTGAAGCAGACGGAAGCAAAGGCTGATCGTTCCTCTTTGCACGCAGGCATTGGCGCGGAAGCGTCCAAGCCCTTCAATGTTATGAGCAAAGTCGAGTTCGAGTTCATTTTCGAACCTCTTTTTTTGCTCCTCATTGATTATTTCGGAGAGAAGACGTTCCAAATCCTCGGGAGTCAAGCTCGGTACCTGGTTCTGGACCACAAGTTCACCGTCGATACGCAGCACTGGCGGGTTTTCGGCGGTTAAATGGAGGTCGGAAGATCTTTTCTGTATAGCGTCTACAAGAAGGTCGCGAATATCCATAGCTATCTCCTGAGGATGATTTTTATACCCGCAAAATTACGTTAATTTTAGATGATTTAAGGTTAATAAACAATACCCTTGGTTTATTTGTTGAGTAATGGTATACATTATAATACTAATTTAGCTTTTTTATTATTTAAATTACTAATATATCGATAAATCTTTGGTCATCTTTAACGATCGGCAATATCCCTTGTCATTATAACGGCATTCTCATTTGTGTCGTCGTAATAAGCTTTTCGAAGCCCCCTCTCGGTGAATCCGTATTTGGCGTACAAGGATTGTGCCATCTTGTTTGACGACCTGACCTCCAGGGTTATTTCATGGGCTTCGAGGCGTTTTGCGAGCTCGATGGTTGAACGCAGCAGGGATTCGCCTATCCCCTGCCGGCGGCGTGTGTTTCTTACGGCGATGGTTATGATATGAGCCTCGTCTACCATCATCCAGAATCCGGACAGACCGATGATCTCTCCAACATCGGCAGTATCTTTCTCGCAGGCCACCAGGTAATATGCCATTTTATTGTAGAGGAGATCGCTTTGGTAAGGCATCGAGTGCCTCTCGTTGGGGAAACACTCCCTATCGAGCTCGACAGCCTGGGGAACATCGCTTAATCGCATTGGACGTACTATGTAGTTCATAGCGCCCTCGCTTTCGCTTGTTTAATTCTATCACAATGTCGCAAATTTTTTCGACTCCGGTATATTAACGGGGAACTTTTTTATCATGCCGGACGTCTTTGTGAATAAGGGGGCAAAATATGAAATCGAGAGCAAAGTTTTTGATATTAACGATGCTGTTGCCGCTGCTGGCGTTTGCGGTCTCATGCGGCGGCGGCGCGGAAAGCGGTTTCGTCTTCAACCAGGGGCAGGGCGACTGCGCCGCTTTTACGGAGTCGTGGACGGAAATATATGTCGAAGGCGATACGATCATGTTCAACGGCTCGGTTATCGCACCGGTGCCCTGCTATTCCCTTGAGGCGTCTATCGATTTCAGGCAGGACGGCGGTGGCGCGGACGAAGTGATCACGGTTACGCTCACCCGGATACAGACATCGGACGATTGCATGTTCTGCATGGGGGAGATACCTTTCGATGGGGAGATTGGGCTGCTGGCCGACGGATCGTATCGGGTCGTCATCATGTACGAGGGCGAGGCCGTCGCCGACGAGGTTGTGTGGATCGGCGAGGTGCCGCAGCTCACATTCGAGCAAATGGAAGGTCGCTGTACGGACAGCTTCGTCTCGTCCGCTTCGATCAATATCGATGACGATCGTATTATGTTCAACGGCTCTGTTTTAGCAGGCTTTCCCTGTTATGATCTGAAAGCGGAGATGGTCATTTCCGGCTACAATGCCTCGTACGACGGGCCGACACCGGTCCCCGATAAAAGGATCACGATAACCATAGCCGCGGAACGGAACTCCGAACCATGTATTAAATGTCCCGGCGAGATACCGTTCACCGGACGCATCGCTCCGCTCGATGATGGTTTGTACGCGGTCGAGATAATATTCGACGGCGATGTCCTCGCCGAGGATGTCGTGAGGATCATCGATTCCATACAACTCACATTCGAATCGCTCGAGGGAGGTTGTGCGGGGATCGCGGAGTCGTACCTGAATATATACCACGAAGATGGCACTCTGCGATTCGAGGGGGCTGTCATCACGCCCGATCCATGCCATCGCTTGGAAGCGGTCATGGATTTGAGTAATATTGATGATGTGTACTGCAACCTGTACGCTACGGTGAACATTACGGCGGTACCGGATACGGATGCGGGGGAAGCCTGTGTTCAGTGTATCGGCGCTGTGTTCTTCGCCGGTGAGGTCGGGTCGTTGGATACGTGCGGCCATACGGTATGGTTCAACTATAATGGAAGCGGCCTTGGCAGCTCCGGGGTTGCATATTGATAGATGGTCAAGAGTTGTTCGCCCGGCTTTCAGTAAACTACCAAACGATAATAGACATCGATATATTTTTTTTGATATATTACATGCGTGAATGCGCATATAATTTTTATCGGTGATGCAGATGCGTGATATGGTGAAAGCCTCCAAGGCGCTGTCGGACGAGACCAGGCTCAGGATACTGAGCCTGCTGCTGGAGCGCGAGTGTTGCGTTTGCGAGGTGATGCAGGCGCTGCAGATATCACAGACGCGTGCTTCGCGCAACCTGTCCGTTCTGTACGACGCCGGTTTCCTCAGGCTGAGGCGTGACGGCCTGTGGGCGCTATACTCCCTCGATGAGGCGAATATGGACGGGTACATGGCCGGTCTGGTGGAGTCGACACGCAAGGCGCTGGAGGGTAACCCCGTCGCCGCGATGGATCGCGAACGTCTCAAGAAGGCCGAGCGCCTCGGGCCGGGGTGCGTCAGGCTGTCGGGATAAATTTTTTTGACCTGAATATATGCGCAGTTGCGCATTTAAGGAAGGATACGTTCGATTTGGATTTCTTCGTTGAGCTACTCCGCGGCGGCGTCGCCGCGCTGGCCGAGTACCTCTCGGCGCACGTTCTCACCTGCCTGATCCCGGCCTTCTTCATCGCCGGGGCTATATCGGCCTTCGTATCGCAGGGGGCGATAATCAGGTACTTCGGCCCGCTCGCCAGGAAGGCCGTGTCGTACAGCGTAGCCGCGGTGTCGGGCACCGTGCTGGCGGTTTGCTCGTGCACGGTGCTGCCGCTGTTCGGCGGCATCTACAAGCGCGGCGCCGGTCTGGGACCCGCCGTCGCCTTCCTGTACGCAGCTCCCGCCATCAACGTTTTAGCCATCATCTACTCGGCGCGGCTGCTGGGCTACGATATCGGCATCGCCCGCGCGATAATGGCGATCCTGTTCTCGATCGTCATCGGCATCATCATGGCGTTCCTGTATCGCAAGGAGCAGAAGCAAACAGACGCCAAGGCCTTCGAGATGCCGGCCGCGCAGGGCCCCGACGGCAAGGGAACCCGCCTGCATATGCTGTTCTTCACAACGCTAGTCGGCATACTGGTTTTCGCCGCGGTCAAGCAGTGGATAGTTACCGGTGTGCTGCTCGCGATACTGTCCGTCGTCCTGTGGAGGTTTTTCTCAAGAAACGAGATGGGCCTGTGGATGAAGGAGACCTGGCGCTTCGTAAGGCTCATCATCCCGTGGCTGCTGGTGGGCGTGTTCGTCGCCGGAATTATACGCGTGGGCGTGCCGGAGTCGGCGATAAGCTCGGCGGTTGGCGGCAACAGCCTGCTGGCCAACTTTGTGGCATCTTTCCTCGGCTCGATAATGTACTTCGCTACGCTGACCGAGGTGCCCATCGTCAGGTCGTTCCTCGACCTGGGTATGGGCCAGGGCCCGGCGCTGGCGCTGCTGCTGGCGGGCCCGGCGCTGTCGCTGCCCAACATGCTGGTAATCCGCAAGATTATGGGGACGCAAAAGACGCTGGTGTACGTGGCGCTGGTGGTGGTGATGGCCACGTTCTCGGGATACATTTTCGGACTTATATCGCAATAATCGATGGGAGGTGAGCGATGATAATCAAGATTTTAGGAACCGGTTGCGCAAGGTGCAGTCAGTTGGAGAAGACAGCGCTGGAGGCGGTTAAGGAACTCGGTGTCGACGCGAAGGTCGAGGAGGTCAAAGATATCGGCAAGATAATGGAGTACCCTATACTGACGACGCCGGGGCTGGTGATCGACGAGGAAGTGGTTTGCTCGGGGCGCCTGCCGTCCAGGGACGAGGTCAGGAAGTTCATCGAGGATGCAATCGACAGGGGGAAATAGGCTGGCTGACTGAACAGCTTTTTTAAAAGTTCGAAAGGGGTAAGAATGGGAGTATTCAGAAAGGCTCAATTCATCGGGCTTATCGCCTTGCTTTTATTGACGATAGGGATCGTCTCGGCATGCAAAGTGCCTTCGACGGATCAGCCTACGCCCACTCCGACCGTCAGCGCGACTGTACAGCCCGGGATAACGCCGACGGCGACGCCGGATGGGCAGGATGTGGTCGAGGTCGTATATTTTCACCGCGCGCAACGCTGCAGCGGCTGCATACACGCGCAGGATATGATCGAGTACACGCTGGAAACGCACTTCGCGGACGAGACGGCGAGCGGCGAGGTAGTGTTCATGGCGCTCAATCTGCAGGACAGCGCCAACGCGGACATGGTGCAAAAATTCGGGGCCTATACGTCCTCACTTTTCCTGAACGATGTCGAAAACGGCGTCGACAGTATCGATGAGGTGACGGATATCTGGTTCGTGCTGTGGGACGACGAGGAGTTTGTCGATATCGTAAAGGCCGAGATCGAGGAGCGACTGGCGGATTAACCAATGGGTTTCGACGAGTTTGTACTGCATTTCACACAGAGCGGCGGCCTGCCCGTCATCGCCGCCTTTCTAATCGGCTTGCTGGCCGCTATCAGCCCGTGCCCGCTGGCCACGAACATAACGGCGCTGGCGTACATCAGCCGTAATATCACGGACCGCAGGTACGTCGCCGTAGCGGGCGCGCTGTATACGCTTGGGCGGATGACTTCATATTTCATCATTGGTGCGCTGATCATACTTATCGGGGTGAACATACCGGGGCTGGCCAACGCGCTGCAAAGCTCCGGCGAGGTATTCCTGGGCCCGCTGCTGATCGTGGTCGGGATACTGATGCTGGGCATCATCAAGATACCGGCTCTCAGCGGCGGCGGTAGGCTGTCGAGGATCGGCGAGAGGGTCGCCAGGCGCAGGTGGCTGGGGCCGTTCCTGCTGGGCTTAATCTTCGCGCTGGCCTTCTGCCCGTACACCGCCCTGCTCTTCTTCGCGGTGCTGATACCGCTTTCCATCGAATCGACGGCGGGAATCACGTTCCCGGCGGTTTTCGCCGTCGGAACCGGATTGCCGGTGCTGATCTTCGCAGTGCTTTTATCGTTCGGCGTATCGAAAGTGTCGGTATGGCTGGATAAGGTGACGGCGGTGGAGAAATGGGTGCGCCGTCTCGCGGCGGTGGTGTGTATCGGGGTGGGAATTTATTATGTTGTGCTGTGGGTGCAGAGCTAAGGTTAATGACTGGGAAGGATATCGAACGTGGTTGAGCAGGTGAAAAGGCTCGGATTTTTAGACCGGTTTCTCACGTTGTGGATATTTATAGCGATGGCCATCGGTGTGGGTCTGGGCTACCTGGCCCCAAGCGTCGCCGAATTCATCGATTCGCTTTCCGTGGGCACTACCTCGATACCCATCGCCATCGGGCTCATATTAATGATGTACCTGCCGCTGGCCAAGGTGAAGTACGAGGATCTGGGCAAGGTGTTCCGCAACTGGCGCGTCCTCGCGCTGTCGCTGGTGCAGAACTGGATCATCGGTCCCCTGCTCATGTTCTTCCTGGCCGTGGCCTTCCTCGGATTCCTGTGGCCGATCCCAGAATACATGATCGGTCTGATAATGATAGGGCTGGCGCGCTGCATCGCCATGGTCATCGTGTGGAACGATCTGGCCAGGGGCGACCCCGAGTACGCCGCCGGGCTGGTGGCCTTCAACTCGATATTCCAGATACTGTTCTACTCGGTATACGCCTACGTCTTCGTGACGGTGATGCCGGGATGGTTCGGATTTGAGGGCTCCGAGGTGGATATAACCATCGGCGAGATCGCCAGGAGCGTGTTCATCTACCTGGGCATCCCGTTCTTCGGCGGCATGCTCACGCGATATTTCCTGCTCAGGAAGAAGAGCCGCGACTGGTACGACAACCGCTTCATCAAGAAGATCAGCCCGGTCACGCTCATCGCTTTGCTGTTCACCATCGTCGTTATGTTCTCGCTCAGGGGCGAGACCATCGTGAACTCGCCCGTCGATGTGCTGCGCATCGCCGCACCGCTGCTGGTCTACTTCGTCATGATGTTCCTCATATCGTTTTTCATGGGCAAGCGTATCGGCGCGACGTACGGCCAGACGACCACCATCGCATTCACCGCCGCCAGCAACAACTTCGAGCTGGCTATCGCGGTGGCGGTCGCCGTTTTCGGCATCAGCTCCGGCGTGGCCTTCGCCGCGGTCATCGGGCCGCTGGTCGAGGTCCCGGTGCTCATCAGCCTGGTGAACGTGTCGCTGTATTTCAAGAAGAGGTTTTTCAAGAACAAGGCGGTTGACGCGTGAACGTCGCGGCGATATTGTATTAACGGCGATTCGTGAAGGGTCGAACTCCCCCCGACCCCCTCTTTGGTAAAGAGGGGGAGGCGGCGGAATTATGCAGAGATGAATAATTATTCGCCGATACGACGGATGTGTTATGTTAGTATAGGAGTATAGAATGGCGAACGATAAAGATATCTACATACAGGTCGATGCCGACGGCCGTATCGCTATACCGCCGGAGGTAGCCGCCCGCTACGGGCTGGCGCCCGGCGACCGCATCCCTATCGGCGAGGGCGCAGGTGATATCAGGTTGCTGATCCCGTCGCGGCTGGCGAAGCTGTACATCGAGCCCACCAACCAGTGCAACCTGAATTGCACTACCTGCATCCGCAACACGTGGGAGGAGCCGCTGGGCATGATGTCGGGCGCGGTGTTCGAACGCATCGTCGATGGTTTGAAAGATTTCTCCCCTCCGCCCTCGATTACCTTCGGCGGCTTCGGCGAGCCGCTGTTCCATCCGCAAATCGTCGACATGGTACGCCGCGCGAAAGGGCTCGGATCGCGCGTCGAATTGATAACCAACGGCACGTTGCTCACCCGCGAGATGTCGAGCAAGCTGGTCAGGGCCGGTATCGACCTGCTGTGGGTCTCCCTTGACGGGGCCACGCAGGAGAGCTACGAGGACGTTCGCCTCGGCGCGGAGCTTCCGCAGGTGATCGAGAACATAGCCGGTTTCAGGGACGCGATCCAGCGAGAGGGTGGCGTGCTGATGAGCCCTATCGGCCCGCTGACCCTGTTCAGCACGGAACTGGGCATAGTATTCGTGGCTATGAAGCGCAACATCGCCGACCTGCCTGCAGTACTGGACATCGGCAGACGATTCGACGCAAAGCGCTTCATGGTGACCAACGTCCTGCCCTACACCAGGGAGATGAGCGGTCAGATGCTGTACCACTTCATGCGGCAGCCCGGCGGCAACCTGCCGCGGCTGAGCCTGCCCAAGATCGAAAGCGGCGGCATTCCATCTGAAATGATCGCCGATGCGGTGCGGCGCATGGATATTACGTGGGCCGGCTTCGATCCAGAGGCGGCGCGCGACCGCTGTCCCTTCATCGAGGGCGGCGTCGGAGCGATGGCCTGGGACGGGAATTTAAGCCCGTGCCTGCCGCTGATGCACACCCACACCAGCTACCTCATCGATTACGAGCGCCACTCCAGGCGCTACGTCGTCGGCAACATCATGGAGAAGAGCCTGCGCGACCTTTGGCTCGATCGGGAGCATATCGCCTTCCGCCGGCGCGTGCAGTCGTTCGATTTCTCGCCGTGTACCTACTGCGGCGGCTGCGAGCTTTCCGTGGACAATGAGGAGGACTGTGCGGGGAATACCTTTCCCACCTGCGGGGGGTGCCTGTGGGCTCAGGGGCTGATTCAGTGCCCGTGAGGGGGGACACGTAGCCAACTGCTGTTATAAGTCTTCAGGGGTGAGACCCGTATGCTTGGCAATCCGCGCCAGCATTCTCGGCCCGATCTCTTCGCGGTCATGAAACGCGAAAACATAATCAGGCCAGCCGGGCCGTGCAAGAACACTATGAGAAGTGGCGGATTGACGTTTGATTGTCCATCCGATGCGGAGCAATGCAGCGAGCACCTGCGATGCTCTGGTTGACGGCCATCGGTTCATGCTGAGACCGCGAACACTTCCTTAAGTTCCGGGATTTCCTCCCCATGTTCAAGCCTGTCAGCCATGACCCGCAATGCCAGCGCTTCTGCCTTTGAAATGGCCTGTTTACGGCTTTGACCGTACACCATGGCCCCGGGAAGCTCCGGGATTTCAGCAATCCAGCGGCCATCAGCTTCTTTCTCGATCTCTATCTTCATGCGCTCACCCTCTGGAGTATCATATCTTAGTAAGGCGGCGATATGCAACTCCATCTTTTCCTTCCGCCGGCGCGTGCAGTCGTTCGATTTCTCGCCATGCACCTATTGCGGCGGCTGCGAGCTTTCGGTGAACAACGAGGAGGACTGTGCGGGGAATACCTTTCCTACCTGCGGGGGGTGCCTGTGGGCCCAGGGGCTGATTCAGTGTCCGTAGCGGGGGGGAGTGAGGGAGTTTGTTTCAGAATTTAGCTAATTATGACTATACTAACCTATACCGTCTATCCTGTGGCTACCTAATTTCTCTAGTAAGACAGTATCGTTACGAATACGACAATGAACGCGGATAGAATCTGTTACCCTGAAACGATAAACCGAGCCCGAGCCAATTTTTTCTAAACTAAGGCCTTTATCGTGTAAATTATAGACGAGCTTAGTTAACGCTTCTATGAAGCTATCTCTTATGTAGTTATCAGTGCTGTACTTATCTAATGAACTCATAAACCCATTACTATAGGTTATTCTTAAATGAGTATTTTTCGTTGATGTATGCCTCCTTAGAGCATCATTAGCTAGATAGTTAAGCTCTATAATTTTTTCAATATTATCTGGCCATGATAGCTTATAGTATATTAGCAAATGTTTAGCCCAACTATATTCATCCCAAACTAATGGGTATTGGTAATTTCGTGAATAAATAGATTCAATGGGGTGTTTAAGTTCTATATTAATCTCTAACTCAGTTAATTTTGACTGATTATCGCAGATAGCAATCTTGGTATCAAATGTATTCTGATCTAACGTAATTGCACAGCTTGCCAAGAGCTGCTCCCAATACAAAGCAATCTTGTCATCGACATTTTGAGTACATGATATATCTGTTTGCTTTATGGTGAGTTTTGTATATTCAACTTCTTCAACATAGTGAGCTTTACCAAGTAATTGAAAGACAAAGTGTCTAAGATCCTTGAAGCATTCTGCTCCCTTCTGGCTCCAAGGGAAGTAGTCGCAGACAGCACTTGCCAATTGGGCAGATATCACTATTTGTTGTTGAGATTTATTTATTTGG
>JAYEHL010000168.1:0-10040 GCA_034659515.1 Chloroflexota bacterium
TTGAGGGGAGAGGCTAGGTGAGGGTGAGAGCCCTGAGCATCTTTGTAAAAGGTTTCGTACAAGGAGAAGGGCCACCGTCCCTCGATAGCCCTTCTCCGTATATCAATCCAAACAGCCGCTGAATTAATTTAGACCTAGCTCTAGAGCAACCTTCTCGCGGTGCCACTCGGGGCCGCCGAAGAGAGATTCCGCTGCCTTGCAATGCTTGAAGTAGAGAGGCATATCGTGATCCAGGCAGAACCCGATGCCGCCGTGGATCTGGTGTCCCAGCCTGGTCACGCGGCGGTAGGCATCGCTGACCCACGCTTTGGCCTGGGATACTTCGAGTGTGGCCTCTAAACCCTCTGAGACCTTCCATGCTGCCTGATAGGTCAGGAACCGTGAACTCTCCACATCGATCAGCATATTGGAGCAGTGGTGCTGTATCGCCTGGAAGCTGCCGATGGGCTTGCCGAACTGTACACGCTCTTTGGCGTATGCTACGCTCATGTCGAGCGCGGCCTGAGCGCCGCCGACCATCTCGGCGCACTTGGCCACGGTGGCCTTCTCCAGCACCTTGTCGACGATGGGCCAGCCCTTATCCATCTCGCCTATCATGTTGGCCTTAGGTACCTTGACGTTGTCGAAGACGACCTCGCACTGCTTGTTGCCGTCGATCGTCTTAAGCGGGGTGATCTGCACGCCGCCGGCCTTGGCGTCGACGAGCAACAGGGTGATGCCGTCAGCGGAGGCGCCATCCTTCGTCCTGGTGGCCACGATGATGTAATCGGCAACGTTGGCGTCGTTAACGAACAGCTTGGTGCCGTTTATGACGAAATCGTCTCCCTCAGCCGTTGCCTTGACGGTTATGTCTGCCGGGTCGTAGCTGACACTCGGCTCGGTGATGGCTACGGTGAATATCGCCTCGCCCGAGGCTATCTTTTCGAGATACTCCTTCTTCTGTTCCTCGCTGCCGCCCTCGAGCAGGGCGAACCCGCCGAGGATTACCGATGGCAGGAATGGGCCGGGCAATGCGGCCCTGCCCATCTCCTCGAACAGCACAGCCATGTCGAGGAAGGTCATCCCCATTCCGCCGTACTCTTCGGGTATGGCAAGCCCCTGCCACCCCAGATCCGCCATCTTCTGCCACATCTCCGGGGTGTATCCCTTCTCGTCGTCGTTCAATTGCTTGACCGTCTCCGGCGGGCACTCCGTCGATAGAAAATCGCGTACCGATGTGCGCAACATTTCCTGTTCTTCAGTGAAACCTAAATCCATATTCCCTCTCCTTTCCCCTTGGAGGTTATTTACACGTTGTTTAATATGCTTTGGGCAGGCCGAAGCCTCGCATGGCGATGGCGTTCCTCTGCACCTCGGATGTTCCGGCAGCGATTGTAGCGCCGATTCCAAGCAGCGACTCCTGCGCGATGGAGTAATCCTTGTTGCCCCACTTCGACTCCTTGAACAGCGTGCCGTACAGTCCCATGATCTCGGCGCCGACCTCCCCTACGTGCTGCTGGAACTCGCTGCCGTGTATGCGGGCTATCGATGCCTCCCACTCGGGCTGCTCGCCCAGGGTTTGAAGCCAGGCTACGCGATATGCCAGTATGCGGGCGATCCTGCCCTCTATGTACAGACTGACAAGTTTCTGCCTTACGTACGGGTCTTTTCCGATGATGTAACCGCCTGGCAAAGGTTGCTTGGCGAAGGCGATCAGCTTGTCGACGTTGCCCAGCGCCCGCGCGATGCGGTAGATGCCCGAGCGCTCGAAGCCGGCGGCGACCATTGCGACCTTCCATCCGCCGTTGACCTTGCCCACGATGTTCTTCTTGGGAACCCTGACGTTGTCGTAGAACACCTCAGAAAAGCAGTGCTCGTTAGCCATCGTTATCAGCGGGTTCACCGTGATGCCCGGCGTTTTGAAGTCCACCAGGAAGAAGGTGATTCCCCTGTGCTTGGGTTCCACATCAGGGTCGGTCTTGGCTAGCAGGAAGCACCAGTCGGCGTGGTGCGCCAGGCTGGTCCATACCTTCTGTCCGTTGATTACGTAATCGTCGCCGTCCTCCATCGCCCTTGTGGTCATCGCCGGGAGGTCCGAGCCCGCGCCGGGCTCGCTCCAACCCTGGCACCAGACCACCTCGCCCGCGGCGATCCTGCCGAGGTGCTCCTTCTTCTGCTCCTCGTTGCCGTGGGCCATGAGGGCCGGCGCCAGCATGCCGATGCCGCCGAAGTCCAGTCCGGGGGCGCCGCGGTAGTTCATCTCCTCGTTGATGATGACGCTGAGCATGTGCTCATCCTTGCCGCCGTACTCTTTGGGCCAGGCGATGTTGAGCCAGCCCTTGGCCGAAAGTTTCTTTGTTAGCTGGCGCGCGAAGGCCCAGTCCTCATCGCTCTCTACGTGGCCGCCTACACCCGCCTCGAAATCCGCGGGGATCTCCTGGGCGATAAAGTCACGAATCTCCTGTCTGAAAGCTTCTTGTTCCGGTGTGAAACTAAAATCCATATCTCCTACCTCTCTTGGAGAGATTTTAAACCTTTTTTATATGCTTGTCATTGCCCGATTAAGTCGGGCAATCCATGGAGGGCGAATGGCCATTCGCCCCTACGTCTGGAACATCCTTCCACGGAGGGACACCTCTTCTATTTGTGGGGTCGATTTTCCAACCCCCTGTATCCTTATCGGGTTTCTAGATAGGGCGAACACGGGGGTTTGCCCCTACATTGCGGTTTATATTTTAAAGGTTCGTTTACCGACGGGCTCTATAAACCCAGCGATTTTGCTACTACTTCCCTGTGATCCTCGGTATCGCCGAAGGTCGAGTACGCCGCCCGGGCCCTCCTGTAGTACAGGCCCATGTCGTGATCTCTCGTTGTGCCGATGGCCCCGTGCACGTGCGCCCCTTCCTCGGTGACCGACCTGTAGGCCTCGTTGCACCACCCCTTGGCGCAGGATATCTTCCAGTCGCAGTCCATCCCCTCCTGAGCCATCCAGGCCGCCTCGTAGAGGATGTTCTTGGACATACTCGCATTGAGGTATATCTCGGCCAGCTTGTGCTGCATCGCCTGGTACGAGCCGATGGGACGGCCGTACTGCTCCCTCTCCTTGGCATAAGCCACGCTCATATCCTGTGCTGCCGCCATGCCGCCGACCATCTCGGCGCACTTGGCGATGGTGGCTATACGCAGCGCGTTCTGCACCAGCGGCCAGCCTTTATCCGCCTCGCCGATGACGCTGCTCTTGGGAACGCTGACGTTCTCGAACACCACCTCGCACTGCTTGTCGGTGCCCGTCGTTTCGAAGGGCTCGATCTTTAGGCCCGGGGCCTTGGCGTCCACCAAGAACAGCGTAATGCCGGCCTCAGGCGCGCTGCCGCTCTTGGTCCTCGCCACGACGACGAGGTACGCTGCGGCGCTGGCGTACTCCACAAACAGCTTCGTTCCGTTCAAAACAAAGCTGTCGCCCTTATCCTCGGCCTTCAACTCGACGCAATCGGCGGTGTAGCCCGCGCTGGGCTCGGTGAGCGCCATCGTCAGTATAGCCTCACCTGCAGCTACCTTCGGCAGAATCTCCTTCTTCATCTCCTCGGAGCCCGCCTCGACTATCGGGGGGGTCGCCAGCGCCACTGTCGCCAAGAACGGGCTGGGCAGAATGTTGTACCCGATCTCCTCGAAGATAACGACGAGGTCAATGAGGCCCATACCCATGCCGTCGTACTCATCGGGGATCATCAGGCCCTGCCATCCCAGCTCCGCCGTCTTACCCCATATCTCCGGCGAGTATCCCAAATCGCCCTCTTCGATCTCTCGCACCTTCATTTTATCGCACTCGGTGGACAGGAAGTCGCGGGCCGAGTTTCGGAGCATGTCCTGCTCTTCTGTGAAATCAAGATTCATAGTCAGCTCCTTTACTTAACCCTGGGCAGTCCCAGACCGACCCAGGCGATAATATTCTTCATAATCTCCGAGGAGCCGCCCCCTAGTTTGTACCCCGGGGTTATCTGCACCAGGTTCTCAAACTGGCCTTTGAGCGGCGCCCACTTCGAGCCGTGCGTCACCGTGCCGTAGAGGCCCATTATCTCGACGCCCGTAAACGCGCAGCGCTGCCACAGCTCCGTGCTGAAGACCTTGGCCCCGCACGACGCGGATGCAGCGCCCAGCATATCGCCCTTCTCCTGCAGCCAGCCGCAGCGGTAGCTCATGGCGTGTCCGGTCTCGATGTCGATGGCGAGCTGCGCCAGCCGATGGCGGACGTGCGGATTCTCGGAGAGGGGCTTGCCCTTGAGAGTGGTCTCCTTGCAGTATTCGACAAGCTCGTTCAAGGCGCGCTTTATGCCCGAAATGACGCCCACGCTCGATCGCTCGAAGTTCATCGTCGCCTGCGTGACCGCCCAACCCTGGTTCACCTCGCCGACGATGTTCCTCGACGGCACACGTACGTCGTCGAAGTATATCTCGTTGAAGTGCTCCGAGCCGTCCATCCCAGGGATAGGTTTAACAGTTATTCCCGGGGTCTTCATATCGACGAGGAAGAAGGTGATGCCCTTGCTCCGCTTCTCATTGGGATCGGTCCGGGCAAGCATGAAGCACCAGTCGCCGCGGTGGGCGCCGGTGTTCCAGCACTTCTGCCCGTTGACGATCCAGTCGTCGCCGTCCTTCACCGCCTTGGTGGTGAGAGCCGCCAGGTCCGATCCGGCGTTGGGCTCGCTCCAGCCCTGGCACCAGAACTTCTCGGCTTTCGCTATCGGGGGCAGGTGCTCCTTCTTCTGCTCATCGCTGCCCATAGCCAGCAGCGTGGGCCCGATCATCCCGATGCCGAGAGGGTCTACGCCCGGGGCACAGTAGTATCCGATCACATCGCTGAAGAGGAGTTGCTCCATCATCGAGGCGTTGCAGCCGCCGAACTCCTCAGGCCACGGCCTCACCAGCCAGCCCTTCTCCGCCAATCTCTTGGCCATGTACACGTTGAAAGGCCACCCTATGTCGTTGAACAGCCCGTCCAGCCCCCACATCCACCCCTCCGGGATATTCTTCATTTCCTCCTCGAAGAAGGCTTCGAATTCCTTCTTCAAGACTTCTTGCTCTGGAGTAAGCCGGAAGTCCATTTTTACTCCCTTCTTGGATTTAGCCTGCGTTATTTTTTATTTTATACATGCCGCATGGCGAGAACGTTGCCCTGTCTCGCCATGCGGTCGCATCGATTACGAACAGTTTTTAGGTTCCGAAAACGCCGACGAAGATCGTGCAGTGCGGCGGCTGTCCGCCCAGGTTGTGGGTCAGACCCAGCTTGGGATCCTTGAGCTGGCGCTTATCGGCCTTACCCTGACACTGCTTGTAAATCTCGTAGACCATCCTAAGACCGGTGGCGCCGATGGGGTGCCCGAAGCACTTCAGTCCGCCGTCCGGCTGCACCGACAGGCCACCGTCCCGGTCGAAGAACCCGGACTCGATGTCCTCCTTCACATTGCCTTCCTTGCTGAATAGGAGGTCCTCCATGGTCACCGCCTCGGTTATGGAGAAACAGTCATGTAACTCGGCCATGTCGATCTCCTCGCGAGGGTTGGTTATCCCCGCCTCTTCGAAAGCCTTCGCGCCCGCGCGGCGGGTCGACTCCACATGTAGGAAGTCGTACTTGGTGGTCGTCGTTCCGTCGGCCGGGGCCACGCTCATCTGCAGCGCCTTGATGTACACAGGGTCGTCGCGGTACTTCTTGGCGTCCTTCGCCGGCACGATGATGGCCGCCGCTGCTCCGTCCGAGACGCCGCAGCAATCGAAAAGTCCCAGCGGCCACGCGATGATCGGAGCCTTTATGATCTGCTCCATGCTGACTTCCTTACGGAAGTGGGCCTTGGGGCTATCGACACCGTTTTTGTGGCTCTTCCACGAGACGTACGCCAGCATCCGCTTGCCGTCCTCCGGCGAGATGTTATAGTGGTTGAAGTACTTGGTGGCCATCATGGAGAACATGCCGGGCATCGTCATGGAGAACATGAGTCCACCCATATCCAGGTTGCGCACTGCCAGCCCGCTGAGCCCCTGATCCTTGATCTTCTCCGCGCCGAGGACCAGTACACGGTCGTATATTCCCGCAGCTACAGCGTAGGTTGCGTTCCTGAGCGTATCGGATGCGGAGGCGCAGGCGTTCTCCACGCGGGTTATCGGCAGATAGTCCATCCTGAGGGGGCCGGCCAGTCCCATTCCGGTCAAGCCGGTGGTGTCATAGTAGTTCGAGTACCAACCGGCCTGGATATCCTTTTGCTCGATGCCGGCGTCCTCGTAAGCCTCTTTGGCTGCCTCTACGATCAGGTCGACGCGGCTCTTGTCCCACAGTTCGCCAAACTGAGTGCAGCCCATTCCGACTATTGCGACTCTATCTTTTATACTCTCTACCATACTTTCCTTCCTTTAGCACCTGACAGGGCGCGTCTTCCAGAAATAGTTGTGTACACCACGGTCGGTGAAGAGCTTTCTGAATGTCATCTCCAGCTCCATCCCCACGCTGAGTTCGACGCCTCCGCGGTCGGTCATGTCGAATATCCCGCGCCCGCCGTCTTCCCAGTCGATTACGGTAACGGTGGTGGGAGGATCGTTGCTGTCCGCCAGCCTGTCCTCGGTGTACGTGGTCAGCTTTCCACTTTTGTCGGAGAACCTGTATGGTTCCATCTGGTCGTAGGTCTGGCAATCCACGCAGACCCTGAGCGGGGTGAAGTAACCGTAGCTACCGCCCTGGCTGAACTGCGGGGCGCCGCAGGCCTTGCACTTCACACCGTAAAGGGCCAGGGATATCTTGATGTCGCGATGTTGAGTCGATATGGATACAGGGGACTGCTCGCCACGACGCGCTCTCTCCAAGGGAACGAGCTTGCGCCATCGTAGATAGCGGTCATAGTTCTCCAGCATTCGCTTCGACTCGAGATGTTTCTTTACTCCGCGCCTCGGCCCCAACTTCTCTATCTCCGGCGTAACCTGCAGGATGAATACGTCCGCGCCGTTGCCGTAGCTTGCCCACAGTATCTTGTCTCCGGGCTTCGCCTCTTCCAGCGCGTCGGCCAGCATCATCATAGCGTGTGCCGATCCGCAATTGCCCATCGTGCTGAACAGCGGGTTCTGAACCTGCTCTTCCGTCAGCTTTAACGATTTTGCCATCTGCGGATGTCTCCTGGACTCCAGCGGCGAGTCGTATACGAACTTGGCGAAGTCGCCAGCCTGCAGGTTGTATTTCTGCAGGCATCCCTTGATCGCTTTCAGCAGCACCTCGGAGTAGCCCTTATCGAGCACCATGCGGTCCTCCCAGGTGCGAATAAACTCCTCGCCCTCGGCCCGCCACACGCCGGCGAACTCGTCCGATATGTGGTAGCTGCCCTCGATCGTAGCGATGACATTTTCATCGCCGATGAGCAGTGATACGCCGCCGTCGCCCATCGCCATCTCGAAGTCACCAGCGGGGGCTGCCATGCGGTGCTCTCCTGCGGCTACGAGGATGCTTTTAGCCGATCCGGCCTTTACGATGTCGGCCGCCGTGGCTACGGCACTCGTGCCCGCCCTCAGCGTGTCGGTGATATCCAGTGTGCGGATATCCTCGCGCAAGTCGATCGCGGTGGCAAGCAAGCTTGCTGTTAGTTTTTCCAGATATGGTTGTGTGGTGGTGGCAAAAAACAAACCGTCGATTTTATTGCGATCGATCCCGCCTAAACAGTCAACGGCCGATTCCATTGCCATGGTCACGCTGTCTTCATCGAAATTGCAAACGCTTCGTTCGCCACCCATTTTGGCGCCACCCCAAGCGTTGTAGAAAACTTCGCGCGACATTCGGTGTAGAGGTATGTAAGCGCCATACGATATTATTCCTACTGCCATACGTATCCTTTCTGTATAAACTTCACGAAATTACTACTTGGCCCCAAATACAAAGTATACAATTATCCCAGAAGGAGAGTCAAGCCTAACAACCCTTTCCCGCAAGGCGGCTCACTCTCCGGCGCTGTTATGCCGGGGCCTCTCGGATATTAAAATGCTATCGCTCCAATCGGTTTTCAAAAACCCGATATTCATGATATCATCAAATGTTGGCTGGGGTTTCAGTTGTAGCCGAGCCTCCGTCGACTTGGTCATCGAACCGCAGCGTTAATCTTATAGCCCGGAGGGAACCACAATGTTTCTATCGAAAAGAGCACAGTCTATCAGTCCTTCGCCTACCCTCGCTATCACCGCCAAGGCGAAAGCGATGAAGGCTGAGGGAATCGATATCATCGGCTTCGGCGCGGGCGAGCCGGACTTCGACACCCCGGAACATATCAAGCAGGAGGCTGTCAAAGCGCTCTCCGAAGGCTTTACCAAGTACACGCCGACGGACGGCATGCCGGACTTGAAAAAAGCGATTTGCGAGCGGTTCAAGACGGATATCGGTGTGGATTACGAACCGTCCCAGGTGATCGTTTCATGCGGGGCCAAACACAGCATCTACAACATCATCCAGGTTCTGTGCGAGGCGGGCGACGAGGTGATCATCCCTTCGCCGTACTGGGTCAGCTATCCGGAGATGGTTCGGGTGGCCGAGGCTACGCCGGTGTTCGTCGATGCCTCCGAGGCGAACAACTTCAAAGTCACCCCCGATTTGCTCTTGAATCACATAAACGCAAGGACGAAAGTCCTGATCCTGAACAGCCCGAGCAACCCAACGGGACAGGTATACTCCAGACAGGAGCTGGAGGCCATCGCAAAGATCGCGGTCGATAAGAATATCTGGGTCGTCTCCGATGAGATATACGATAAGCTGGTCTACGACGGCGTCGAGTTCGTGAGCATCGCCTCTCTCGGCGCTGAGATCAAGGCCAAAACGCTGGTGGTCAACGGCGTCTCTAAGTCATATTCGATGACCGGCTGGCGCGTCGGCTGGGTCGCCGGCGATAAAGGGGTCGTCGGCGCGATGTCCAATCTGCAGGATCACTCCACCTCGAACCCTGTTTCCATCTCGCAGCGTGCGACCCTGGCGGCGCTCACCGGCCCTCAGGATGCGGTGAAGCAGATGGCTGCTGAATTCGAGAAGCGGCGCAACTACATGGTCGAAAAACTGAACGGCATCCCCGGAATCTCCTGCCTCATGCCGCAGGGCGCTTTCTACGCCTTCCCGAATGTATCGAATCTCTTCGGCAAATCCTTCAACGGGAAGGCCATCAAGGATTCCATGGACATTACGGAGCTTTTACTCACCGAGGCCAAGGTGGCCGTGTTGCCCGGAATCCCGTTCGGCGCGGACGGTTTCTTGAGGCTTTCTTACGCGACATCGACGGAGAACATCACCGGCGGACTCGACCGCATCGAGGAGTTCGTTAAGAAGGGGGAGTAGGGGAGGGTTAGTCGGTATTATAAACGACAAGGGGCGTCCGTGAGGACGCCCCTTTTTTGTTACCTGTTGGTAGTGGTCTTTGAATGTATGTAAGATAATATGACAGCATCTTGACAAGTTTTCTTACTAAAAGGTATAATTCAATCTTAGAACAAAGGAGCGTGAGATGGTTACGATTGGTCAAAGAATAAAAGAAATGAGAATAAAAACTGCGATCAGCCAGCAAAAGCTTGCCGGGATGCTTGGGGTATCGCGCCCGACTATTACACAGATAGAATCGGGGGAAAGGAAAGTCTCTTCCGATGAGTTGATAAAACTGGCTGAAATATTCAACAGCTCAATAGATTATCTAATAGGCCTAAAAGATGAACCGGAAGTGATTCTAGGAGAGCAAAAGAAGAAGCTAGAGAGAAGCAAAGAGCCAGATATGAGAATTAATGTTCCGCAGAAGAATCTGGATAAATTCAGGGAGATATTCCTTTATATCCTCAATAAAGTCGCCTCGAAACCGAATATCGGCGAAACGGTGATTTATAAACTCCTTTACTTCATCGACTTTGATTTCTATGAGAAATACGAGGAACAGTTAATCGGAGCTACCTACATCAAAAATCGTTACGGCCCTACACCTGTAGAATTCAAAAAGATAGTCGAGAAGATGATTAGTGATGAGCAGATTGTTACGGTGAAGGATAGCTATTTCGACTACCCTCAGACC
>JAYEHL010000169.1:0-10038 GCA_034659515.1 Chloroflexota bacterium
CCAGAAAGGTGGCCCTCACTGCGTGCATGCGCAAGCTTCTCACAATCCTGAATGCTATGCTTAAAAATGGTTCTCATTGGTCGCCAGTTTGTATAGAAAACTCTTGACAATCAAGACAGTTGCTACAAGTAGATTAAAAAGAGATTGGGGGACACCCCCAAACCCCCGGCAGGAGGTGTCCTGCATCTCTTTTTCAGAGGTTGATTCTAAATCTTGGCCGCCATCTTGGCCGCGGATGCAACCGCCGCCGCTGCGTCGCTGGGCTTGGCGCTATCGCCGATGACGTGCACTTCGGGGACCACGCCTTCGAGTTCCTGTGCCAGACTGTCGTCGGCTTTGGCGCCCACGGCTAGTACCACTGTATCGGCCGGGAGCGAGAATATCTCGCCGCCCCAGTTCATTATCACGGCTTTGTCGGTGATCTCGATGACGGCCGTGTTGACGAACATCGGCACGCGCAGTTCGATGAGCTTGCGCGCCAGCGTTCGATAGGTCATGCGCTCCAGTTTGCTGCCGTTCTCGCCCAGCGGGGCCTTGGTGACTATGGTCACCTGCTTATCGCGCTCGGCCAGCAGCAGGGCAACCTCCAGCCCGATGAAGCGCCCGCCGATGACGACTGTTTGCCCCTTCGCATCGGCCTTGCCGGTTATAACGTCGATGGCCTGCACGACGTTGGGGCCGTCCGCGCCCTTGATGGGGAGGCCGCACGGGATCGCGCCGGTGGCCACAATCACCGCATCCGGCTTCGCCTCGACCACCCTGGCTTTGGTTATCTCCGAGTTAAGATTGATCTCGACGTTCGATTTTTCCATTTGCCGCTTCAGGTAGGCGGTGAACTTATCGAACAGCTCCTTGCCCGGTACGCCCGCGGCGATGGCCCACTGCCCGCCGAGGCTGTCGCCTCTCTCATGCAGCGATACGCTGTGACCGCGCTCGGACATCAGGATCGCCGCCTGCATGCCCGCGATGCCGCCGCCGACCACCATGACCTTCTTCGTCTGTTCGGCGGGCGGGAACGGGTACTTGCCCTCGCGGAAGAGGAACGGGTTCACCGAGCACGGGCCCGCGCCTGGGTCGGTCTTGATGCAGTTGTTGCAGTATACGCACGGGCGGATATCATCCTCGCGCCCGTCGCGGAGCTTGTTCGGCAGGTCGGGGTCGGCCAGCACCGGACGGCCCAGCGCGATGAAGTCGGCCCTGCCTTCTTTCAATATTCGCTCGCCGAGCTCGGCGGTGATCTTTCCGGCGGTAATTACCGGAACCTTGACCGCCTTCTTGATATTCTCCGCCAGCGGCACCATCGGGCCGTCGGGGTATGCGTAGCATGGAATGCTCAGCGCACTCCAGAACTCGAGGCCGGATGAAACCGATATCGCATCGGCCCCCGCATCTTCGAGCGCCTTTGCCTGATACAGCACCTCCTCCATCGTCACCCCGCCCTCGACATCGTCGGTGCTGTTTATCTTGACGATCAGCGGGTAGTCGCTACCAGCAAGCTCCTTGATCCGCTCGACGATGCGCAGCGGGAAGCGCGCGCGATTTTCGAACGAACCACCGTACTTGTCGATGCGGCGGTTGGTGATGGGCGACATGAATGTACTCACCAGGCAACCGTGGCAGGCGTGCAGTTCCACGGCATCGGCCCCGGCTTCCTTGCAGCGACGCGCCGCCTGGGCGAAGTCCTCGACGTAACGTTCGATGTCGTCTTCCGTGATTTCTTCATATTGCCATACCGGATTCAGCCACGGCGTTATCGAAGGCACCTTTATCGCCATGCCCTCGGGCACGAAGCCGCTGAAGGTGATCAGCAGGCCGTTGTGCATGAGCTGGATCGAGACTTTACTGTCGTATTCGTGCACGACGTCGGCTATCGATTTTATGCCCGCGACGAATGAGTCGTTGTAAACTCCCAGCTCCCAGCCGGGGGAGCCGTCCTCGCTCACTCCTGCGCACTGAGTGGTCAGCAGCCCGATGCCGCCGCGCGCCCTCGCCCTGTAGTAATCGAGCATTCGCTGGGAAGGGTTGCCGAATCCATCGGTAAGGATAGTGCCCATGGCGTTCATGATGAGCCTGTTTTTAAGCTCCATGTCGCCGATAGTACCGGGGTGGAATAGACTGGGATAATTGCCCATGTATCCCCCTTTGTCAAATAAACTAGCAGCCCTGTTTAAGTCTACTTTATTTGCACGGCGGCGGTCAATTTGAGGGAAGAATAGATTATGCCGGGCAACGCTTGGAGATCGATGGGGGTCTACGCCGATATGTCGCGGCGCTGGAATACGTATATCGACGCGGCGGTGCAGATGATGATAATCGCAACGTACACGCCGATTCCCAACCAGTTGACGCTCAGGTCGGCGGCTATCTCACCGGGCGCATAGTAGTGGAAGATGGACAGGTATCCCAGCCAGTCCAGACTGTCGACGGTGCGCGCCAGGATGTTGAGCAGATAGAATAAACCGGTCAGGGAGCCGGCGGCCATGAGCACCTTGCGCGGGTCGAGGAAAATGCACGAGAACAGCAGCGAGTAGCTGGCCACCGCCATCGGCAGGAGGATGGCGGGTAGGAAGACGAGGCAGATGCCTGTGAGGTCAGATGAAGTGTCGATGATGCCCATTCCCATTACTATGCCGAAAAGCGAGGCCGCCGCCACCATGATGAGCACCACCGGGAATACCGCGAACTTGCTCATGATGACATGAACCCGCTTTATCGGCTGTGAGAGCAGCATGTCCATCGTGCCTTTATCTACATCGCGGGCGACGATGTTGCCGGAGAAGAAGATGGCGTAAATCGCCATGATCAGCGGCCATAACGAAAGGTATTCCAGCGACAGCCATTTCCCCATCGATAGCGTGCCATCCGGATTAAGGATGGAGCCGATGTCGCCGGCGAAAATCTCGAACATGGAACCGAATTGTTCGGCGTACTCCGCTATCGTATCGGCGATGCCCTGCATCGGCTCGAATAGGTACACCATCAAAATGCCGTAGAGGATGAAGAAGACGCACCAGGCTATCAAACCGCCGCGGCTGGACCTGAGGCCGAATGCAAAAAGGTGGCGGTTCACGCTTCCTCCTCTTCGCTGTAGAACTTCATGAACGTGTCCTCCAGAGTGGCCTCGGGGAAGACGACATCCTCCAGCGGCAGGTTCGACAGTTTGGGGATCAATTCGCCTATGTGTCCGTGGACTATGAATTCGACATGTTTGCCTTCTATGCGGGTGAGTTCGACGCCGGGGAGATGGAGACGTTCCGGCGCGACAGCTTCTTTCAATATGAGTTCAAGCTTGCGCACGCGTTTGGATTTCAGATCGTCAATGCTCTCTACATTGATGAGAATGCCGTTGCGAAGCAGTCCCACTCTGTCGCATACGCGCTCCACCTCGGGGAGGATGTGCGATGAGAAGAACACGGTCTTGCCGCGATCCTGCTCGTTTTTGAGAAGGTTATAGAATTCACGCTGAACCAGCGGATCAAGGCCGCTCGTAGGCTCGTCGAGGATCAGCAACTCGGGGTCGTTCATCAGGGCCTGGATGATGGCTACCTTCTGCTTCATCCCTTTGGAGTAGGTTTTGATCCTGCGCGAAAGATCGATATCGAGGCGTTTTGCAAGTATCCTCTTGCGTCTCGCTGAGTGGTTGTTATGCAGGCTGCTCATAAGGTTGAGGAACTCGTCGCCGGTCATGTGCTCGTACAGCGAGACATCGCCGGGGAGGTTGCCGATGCGTTTGCGTATCTCGACCGAGTGCTTCTGGACATCGAGCCCGAATATTCTGGCATGCCCGCATGTGGGGCGAATCAGGTCGATGAGGATGCGTATCGTGGTCGTCTTGCCGGCTCCGTTAGGTCCGAGGAATCCGAATATCTCGCCGGGACGGATGTTCAAGCTGAGGCTTTCTATTCCCCTTACCTTGCCGTAGTATTTGGTTAGTTTGGCGGTCTGGATGATGTACAAGAAGCGCTCCCTTTGGATGTGAGGTCATAGGTTCTAGCTATTTATAATCATCGACGATTCAACACAATAACATCTTTCGTAGCAGGTAGTCAAATTGATCGGATCGAATATAAACGCGATTTGACTTATATTTTGCCCTGTGCTATAAAAGCGGGTGTTGTCGATGTCGGGATTGCCGCGCGAAATCGAGCATCGTTTGCCGTGTCCGTCATCGATATGATGGATCGTTCTATATTTTTACACGAGGGTATAAATGGCACGCGAGAGTTTTGACGTATTAATAATCGGTTCGGGGATAGGTGGCCTGTCGGCGGCGGCGCTGCTCACCTCCGCCGGTTACAAGACGCTGGTGGTGGAAAAATCGCCGCGGATAGGCGGGCGCTACTCGACGATCGAACACAAGGGCTTCAAGATCACTACCGGCGCCATCGAGATCGAGATGGGTGGGGTGATCCAGAAGGTGTTCGATTCGGTCGGGGTGGCGTTAGATGCGAGGATTGCCTCTCCTTTCTGCTATAGGCTCGATGGAAAGGATCATGTGATGCCGGCAAAGGGCGGCATGAGGGCGTTCATATCGGCGCTGGCGGAGAGCGAGGACGAGGCCAATTGCGTGATGAGCGGGCTGAAGAAGGCGATGGCGTGGCAGGAGCCCGCCGACAACATCACGCTTCGCGAGTGGGTGCAACAATATACTGAAAACGAACGAATCGTTCGCGCATTCTGGTCGCTGGTGAGCCCGACACATTTTGTGAACGACGACGAGCTGTCCGCAGGGAAGTTCTTCGCATATCTCAAGGCGCCCAAGGCGGCGTCAGTCGGCATAGCGCCGCGCGGCCCGCTTGAGCTGATGGAGTCGCTGCGAGCCGGGATCGAGGCTAAGGGCGGTCAGGTATGGACCGGGTGCGCAGCCGCAAAGATAGCAGTGGAGGACGGCGCGGCGGTCGGCGCCGTGGTCAAACGCGGCGGCGAGTCGGTCGATATCGCGGCTAAAGCTGTTATCAGCAACGCGGGACCGCGTAAGACCGTCGATCTCGCCGGGGCCGATAATTTCGCTCGCTGGTATCTCAATATTATGGATAAGACGTTGCATCCTGCGCCGTTCATTGCGCTTCACGCCTCAAGCGATGAACCGCTCGTCGATTGCGATTCTATCGTATTTGTCCTGGGACGAAGGCTGAGCTGCATGAATACTCCAAGCATCGCATGTCCCGAGCTGGCCCCGAAGGGTAAACATCTGCTGATGGCCGGAGGAACTCCTTTATCATCGCTGCCGCCTTATGATGTGAAGGCGGACAAGGAGCAGATCGTCGCCGAGCTCAAACAGGAGATTCCGGATTTCGATAAGCGCGCCGAGATGCTCATGGTGAGCTATTTCAGGGGGGATGCGCCGGGCTATCACAGCTGGCCCGGGCTCGATATGCCGCAAAAGACCCCCATCGTCAATCTGTATAACGTCGGCGACGGCGTAAAGCCTGCCGGTTGGCTCGGATTGCCAGCCTGCGCCAAGAGCGCGGAGATGGTCGTCGAAGATATCAAGTGGCGTGTGAAGTTGGCGTAGCATGCGGTTGACATAAGTGGAGGTGACAAATGCCGATAGATGAACGCAAACGTTTCGCCGCGCCCTGCGGCCTCTATTGCGGCGCCTGTTCCATCCGCGCCGCTTATAATCGAAAAGACGCTTCGATGCTGAAGGCCATGGCCGACGGCGTTGCTATGTATCTGGGCCATGATGTCGGTGTCGATGATTTGGCCTGCGACGGCTGTTTGTCGGATACGCTGGCCGCGCCTTGCCGTGAGTGCAAGATACGCGACTGCGCTTACGCCAGGGGGCTGACTCACTGCTCGGAGTGTTCCGATTTCCCCTGCGATTTAATAAAGAATTTCAATGACGATGGTATGCCTCATCATTCCGAAGTACTCAAGAATATTCGTCGCCAGAAAGAGGTCGGTCTGGAAGCATGGCTGGCGGAACAGGCTGAGCGCTGGCGATGCCCCGGCTGTTCTGCAGAGATAGACTGGTACGCCGGGCAGTGTCCGGAATGCGGTTGTGAACTGGGGGTATATTTTTAAAAAATGATGGTGGTATAATGTTTGGTCACTTAGAAAAAGGAGGTGTTTCATGGCGAATCCAAGGTATGACGTGATCATTATGGGGGCGGGGCCGGGTGGCATCGCATGTGCGGCGATGCTGTGCAAACAGGGGCTGAAGACGCTGGTGGTCGATAAGAACCAGACGCCGGGAGGCAAGGCTATTGTTGCTGAACACAACGGGTTCAAATTCGACCTCGAGCCCAAGCTACAGGTGCCGATGTCCGGATGTTCATTCTGGGAGCTTTACGATGAACTCGGTATCAAAGATCAACTTGGAGCGATATCGTGCGAATCAGTAAAGCTGGCGTATCGCCACAAGTCGGCTGATAAGTATAACGTACAGACGGTGCCGCAGACGAATGCAGACCCCGGGCCGCTGTTCGACCTGTGGGGGTTGGACGACAAGGAGCGTGAGGATGCCATCCCCGTACTGGCCGAGCTTGCGTTTCTCACCCCGGAGCAGCTCAGCGCCATGGATGATATAACGTTCGATGAGTGGCTCAAGCAGCGGAACGTGCCCTGGGGGCTGTACAGCTTCTTCTGTATGCATGCCAACGGCTCGCTGGCCGAGCCGATAGATCTGGTGGCCGCATCGGAGCAGGGGGCCATTATGCAGCACATTGCGACCGCAGGCGGAGGCGGATATTATTACGGCGGGTTCGGCCGCATGCTGGGCACCGTGGCCGACTACGTAAAATCGAACGGCGGCGAGTTCAAAATGGGCACCCGTATCGAGAAGATCAACATATCGGACGGCCGTGTGACCGGAATATCGACAACGAATGGCGATTTCGATTCCAACATCGTCGTCAGCGATGTGGGCATACAGCCGACCATGCTGAAGCTCATCGACGAGAAGGAACTCGACCGCAGCTATTTGAATTACATCCGCGATCTGGTGCCGGGATGGGCCTTCACCGCCGTCAGGTACTTCCTGAACAAGAAGGTTGTCAAGGAGCAGATGGCGATGTGCTGGGCGGACTATTCGTGGATGACCATGGACCTTTTCAAAGAGGTTAAGGCCGGCAAGAAGCTGGATGAGGAGATATTCTTCTTCACCGTGCCTTCGAACTACGATCCCAGCATGGCCCCGGAGGGACAGCAGTGCGTCATCGCCGGTACCATCTGCTCTCCCGATCCCAAGGCGCCGGAGATCGAGATGCACAATAATTTGCTGGATAAGATGCTGGATAATGTGTTTCCCGGCTTCATGGATGCCTGCTTTGAGCGACAGGCCACCGGGCCGGCGGAGGTCTCGGCAGCGACGCGCGACAGCGTGCTGCCGGGGCAGGGTGGCGAATGCGTCGGCGTTGGTCAGATCGTGGGCCAGTGCGGCAAGCATAAGCCCTCGCAGACGACCCCGATAAACGGCCTGTTCATCGTGGGCGCCGACGCCGGGGGTGTGGGGATGGGCACGCACCAGTCGGCTCAGTCCGGGATGAAGGGCGCTCGGCTGGTCATGCAGCATTTTATCAAGAGGCAGGCGTCGAGATAGCGGTCGCTGTCGAAAAACACAATACGAAGGGGGCCGATTCGGCCCCCTTTATTTATGGAAAAAGTCTTGGCCGATCATCTATCTTCAATCCCCCTTGGTCACCCTTTCATAAAGGGGGAGTTCCCACTGCTCCCGTCATTGCCTGACTTGATCAGGCAATCCAGCTAAAGGGGGTCTTACTATGTAAGGGCATGATTTATCATACCCCCATGAGGCACCCTCAGCTCTCTCATATCACGCCGGTTTCATCGACATCGCATCGTACGGGCAGTCGACTACGCAAACGCCGCAGCCGAAGCACTTGTCGGCATCGATAACGGCCGTCATCTCCTTAGTCTCGGGGGACCTGACCAGCTCGATAGCGCCGAAGAAACACCTGTCGATGCATTCGTTGCAGCCGGTGCACTCCGCCTGATCGACAACGGCTCGGAAGCGGCTCTTCTCCAGTATCTGATCGACGTTGTTATGTCGAAGCCCCCCGTCGAAGATGACGCAGCAATCGCGGCAGCAGTTACAGAGCTCGTTGAGGGTTCCCGATGCCCTCACAGGCCACGTGTGGATCAGACCTTCATCCTCGGCCTGCACCGCGATATCGATTGCCTCACCCGGTGTCAGCTTACGCCCGGCCTTCCTGTCCAGATGGAATTTCGCTGACTTGTTGAACTGAAGGCAGACATCGACCGGGTTCTTGCAACGACGCATGGACCTGCGACAGCTGCACGGCACTACCGCTATCGGATCGGCCTGCTTGATCAGCTCACGGATGTCCTCATCGGGAAGGAAATCCGCCGCTACGATATCGGGGCTTCTTTCAATCGCCTTGATGGCAGGGAGAACCCTGATTCGCTGTATGTGTATCTCTTTCGGTATGTTGGCGGTCGACGGGATCCACTCCGTTTCGTGGTACTCCCTCCACAGATCGAGAAGCTCATCGTCGATCCACCTGTCGGCGCTGGAGAGGCTGGCGTCGTGCAACTGAGTCGCGTCACGTGCGAACTGCGGGCCCTTGCTGGTCGGAAAGACGAGGCCGCGCTCGAGGAACTCTTGCAGCTTGCGTTTAATCGCGTCTTCATCGATGCCAGTTTGTTTTGCCAGTTCGGCGGGTTCGGATGGAAGCATTAGCAGCAGCCTGGCTTCATCGGGCGCGATAAGTTTGCTTAGTATACGGGGCATGATTTTTGAACCGGAGCAGTTGAGCCTGTGCATTATCTCGGTGTAAACATCGGGTGTATCCATGAGTCTCCTAATCTTAGTTATAGGGTTAGTTTCATACGGTCTTATGCAGTTTATAGAATCGAGGTTTGTTGTGTTTATTATACACCGTCCGCGCTCTATTCTTCATCATCCGCTGGCGGCTCGATCATTTTACAGAAAACATCTACAAGCTCCGGGTCGAACTGTGTGCCGGCGCATCTTCGCAGTTCTTCGATGGCCTCTTGCTTGCTGCGCGTAGGCCGATAGATTCTTGCGCTGGTCATCGCATCGTACGAATCGGCGATGGCGAGTATACGGGCTTCCAGCGGTATATCGATTCCTTTGAGTTTATCAGGGTAGCCGCCTCCGTCATATCTTTCATGATGGTGCACTATATGCGGTAAGAGGTTTGACAGGGAGGGGACATACCTGAGGATACTGGCGGCAAGGCCGGAGTGCCTTTGCATTTCCTCCCTTTCACTTTCGGTGAATTTTTGCGGTTTCAATAGCAAGCTGTCGGGGATGCCGATCTTGCCTATATCGTGCAGCAGGGCGGCGGTCCTTAGAGAATTTAGGTGCTCGGGACTAATGCCGATGGCCTCGCCCAGCATTACGGCGTATTGGGATACCTTTTGAGAATGACCGTAGGTAAACGGGTCTTTGGCGTCGAGTGTCGCGGCGAGTGCGAGTATGGTGCTTAGATAGGAAAGCTGGCTTGATTTTAGAAGGGCGTTTGTTTGATACGGCTGTTCATCGGTTCCCTGCTCAGCTTCAGTCGGGCTGTAGATTGAGACGCAGTTTCGCCCGTTTTTCTTGGCCTCGAGAAGCGCAATATCGGAACAAAAGAATAATGTTTCAGCATCGGCCGACTGTTCCGGGAACGATGCTATACCTATACTGATAGTAAGAAATCCTCTTCCCTCTACAATTCCCGGGAAGGTGTGAGCCTCCACAGCCTTGCGCATTTTTTCGGCTGTAACATACGTATCCTGTGTGCTGGACCCGAGCGCAAGAACGGCGAAAGCATCGCCGCTGTAGCGGAAGATAAGGTCGGTTTCTCTGCAGCCGCTACGGATTACTCGGGCCATTTCAGATAGAGCCCTGTCTCCTACTGCGTGTCCGTGCAGATCGTTGTATATATGAAACATGTCGATATTGATCATCATCAGGGATATCGGTACATCAAGGTTTTTTGCTTGCTCGATCTCTTCCAAAATAGCCCGCTCTTGCTCCGGCTCGAACGTGGGGCGATCCACCACCCAGGCAGATGCCGTGACGTTATCGCCCGTCTCGACGATGTA
>JAYEHL010000170.1:0-6733 GCA_034659515.1 Chloroflexota bacterium
TTTATCACGCCCTAGTTGTCGCGCTATCTCGCTCAGCCCTGTGCCCTCATTCCTTAATTGCGCAATCCTCTCCCTTTCATCAATGCTCAAATGCCGGTATCGTTTTCCCATAACCACTTAGAATAACAGACCCCTTCCTGCTTCTCCAAGTGTTGCACTTCATTATTGAACCCGCGCAGGGTTGAAGTAGAGCGGAAGGATAATTCGAACTACGACACGGGCTTCACATGCTTGTCAATCGGTCTTCTCCAGCGGCGCCAGGCTCAGCAGCAGACGCTTCAGGCCAACCTCCCCCTTGAACGCGACCGTAACCTCCTGATCGTTGCCGCTGGGCACGCAATTCACCACGATGCCCTCACCGAATTTTACGTGCACGACTTTCTCACCAGCCGCGAGCGGCGGCTTATAGTCCGCAGCTTTTTTGGCGAACGGCCGCGGCGATAGACGCACCGTCTCCACATCGCCGCCCGGCGTCATTCTAAGATGCGACGGCACGTCCATTAGAAAACGCGAGGGGAGGTTCACCGATGTCGCCCCCATGGAACTGCGGCGAAAGGCGCGCACAAGATAGACGCGCTGTTTGGCGCGCGTGATGCCTACATAGCACAAGCGCCGCTCTTCCTCCATCTGATCGGGCTCGTCGATGGACTTGCGATGTGGGAGAAGACCCTCCTCCATGCCAAGAATGAATGCGACGGGAAATTCCAGGCCTTTGGCGGCGTGCAGCGTGATCAGGGTCACCGCGCTGACCTTCTCGTTATAGCTGTCGGTATCGCTCACCAGGGCCACGGCTTCGAGGAACGAGGGCAGCCCCTCATCCGGCGACAGGTGCGCGTAGTCCTCGGCCACCGTGCGCAGCTCCAGAATGTTCTCCCACCTGTCCTCGCCGTCCGGGTTCTCGTACAGGTAACTCTTGTAGCCGGTGCGCTCTATCACGAGATCGAACAGCTCAACTACATTCGACTCCGCGGCAGCCCTGATCAAATCGTTCAGCATGTTGAGAAAATCGGTGATCACGCGGAAAGACCGTTTATCGAAAGGCTGCTCGCCATCAGCGTCCGACACTATCTGTAGCACGGCGTACACCGGAAGCGAGCGCTCCCTCGCCAGCCGTTCCAGCTCCTCCAGCGTCCGCTGCCCGATGCCGCGCGGGGGCACGTTGATGATGCGCGAAAGGCCGACGCTATCGTAAGGATTGTGGATCAGGCGAAGGCAGGCGATGATATCCTTGACCTCACGCCGCTCGTAGAAGCGCGTGCCTCCAACGAGCTTATAATGCATCCCGTAGCGAATGAACGCCTCCTCGACGACGCGCGACTGCGCGTTGGTGCGGTACATCACGGCGAAATCGCCGAGGCTGAACGAGCCAGCGCCTACCAGCCGGTCCACCTCGCCCACCACGAACTGGGCCTCCTCCTGCTCGTTGTAGGTCTCGGCCACAACGACGGGCAGACCGTTATCGTTATCGGTCCACAGCCCCTTCTCTTTGCGCCGGCGGTTGGCCGATATCACGCTATGCGCCACTTCCAGAATCGTTTTCGTGGAGCGATAGTTCTGTTCGAGATAAACGACCCTCGCGTCAGGGTAGTCGCTTTCAAAGCTGAGTATGTTGCGCAGGTCGGCGCTGCGCCAGGAATAGATCGACTGGTCCGGATCGCCGACGACGCATATGTTGCGATGCTTGCCCGCAAGCTGCTTGGCGAGCATGTACTGCACGACGTTGGTGTCCTGGAACTCGTCGACGAGTATATGACGATATCGTTTCTGATACTTCGAAAGCACATCGGGCTGGCGTTGGAATAGCTCGACGGCCTTCATCAGCAGGTCGTCGAAATCCAGCGCCTTGCTTTCTTCAAGAAGCTCCTGGTAACGATGATAGACCCGCCCGGCGACCTCCTCGAAGTAATTCGAATTTACATAATCTTGAGGCGCTATCGAACGGCTCTTCGCCGAAGATATGGCGGAGAGGAACGCTCGGGGAGGGGAGCGTTTGGGATCGATGTCCATATCCTGCAGCACTCGCTTCACAAGGCGCATCTGGTCGTCGTCGTCGTATATAACGAAGTTTGGATCGACGCCGATGTGAGAGCCGTCGCGTCTGAGGATTCGCGCGCAGATTGCGTGGAAAGTGCCCACGGCAAGCTCTTCGACGGAGTCGCCAAGCAGCCCGTACAGGCGCTCCTTCATCTCGCGGGCGGCCTTGTTGGTGAAGGTGACCGCCATGATATGCTGCGGATGCACGCCCCATACCTTGACGAGGTAAGCAACTCGGTGAGCGATGACCCTTGTCTTGCCGCTGCCGGGGCCTGCGAGTATCAGCAGCGGCCCCTCGATTGCTTCAACAGCCTCCCGCTGGGCCGGGTTCAGTCCTTCGAGAATGTCCACTCTTAGATTATAGCACCGCAGACGATAAGTAGATAGTAAGGGTTATAGATGCTCACGCCATCATCCTTCACAATTCGGCAGGGACGATCCGATCCGGTGTCATTGCGAGGAGCCACAGTCGACGAAGCAATGACGGGGAGTTCGAACTCCCTCTGGGCCGAATCCCCCTCAGTCCTCCTTTGCGAAAGGGGGATGTAGGAAGAGGCGTTGAAGGCGGAGCGAATATGCATCTGTCATTCTGAAGGAGTCATTCGACTGAAGAATCTCGATTGATGCAGGTGAAAGTGTTCCGCATCTTCAGCAAGGGAAGTTAACTACAACGTAGCCCCAAGTTCTTGCAGATATCCTTCGACTTCCTGCCTTATGTCCTCATCCGGATTCAACGTAAGACACTCTTGAAAGTCAGCTATTGCCTGTTCTGTTTCACTGAGCGACTTGTAGGCCATCCCACGATAGTAATAGGTGTAAGCATAATCAGGATCGAGCACTATGGACCGATTAAAGTCGGCTAGAGCCATCTCCATCTCACCCAGTAGATAGTAAGCCACCCCACGTCCTAAATAGTTGGCACTATTGGGATCTAGTTCGATGGATTGATTAAAATATGATATGGCTGCGTGATAATCACCGTTATCACAAGCTTCCATCCCAAGATAGAGATATTCATCAGCTTCACTGAATGTATTCGACACGTTTGACCGTATAAACGGTGCAACCAATGACACAATCACAGCCACAACTACCGCTAGGCTAACAAACAGAGTTATAAATTTTCGAAACCTGGATTTTCTCTGCTGTTCATCATAATTGAGATTTGAGTCGTTCATTATTACCTCTCTACGACAGTGCTTACCACCAGCCTCGTTATGCGATTCTCTGTATTTGGAAATAACTTTACCAATCGTAAACGAGGGACAATCGCATGTCAATAACGGGTAAAATTGAGTTAGCGAATGAGGCAAGTTGGAGAAGCAGCCGCAGCCGTCTAATCTTCCGGCGTGTAGATCAAGTACGGCTTGTCGACGGTGATGATCGTGGCGGCGGCGGCGATGGCTTTGCGCAGGTGTTTGGGCAGAGCGAAGAGGCGCTGGTGCGCAATGCTATCGTAAGAGCGCAGCGGCTTTGTGATGCGGGCCGCGATTCGATTGTCGACATCCAAGGCGGCGACAGGCTCCACATCGCACGAGGCGAAGGCAAAGCCCCAATTACCGCCGTAGCTGGGGATGAAGGCGTCGTACGGGCGCACGACGGGGAAGACCTGCTTGAGCGTGTTGATTATGGCGGTGAAGCACAGGTGGTTGCCCCAGGCGCTGGCACCCGACTGCAGCGAGACCGTGCCGCCTTCAGTCAATCGACTTTTCACCATCTCATAGAACTCAACCGTCGAAAGCATGTACGCCGGCCCCGCCTCGATGGGCTCGGGCAGATCGAGGACAATGACATCGAATTTCTCACTGGTCTGTTCGATGTACTTCCACGCATCGTCATGGAGCAGTTCGAGGCGGCTGTCGTCGAAGGATCCCTGATGATAGGACGTGAGGTAGCGGCGGCACAGATCGACAACCTTTCCATCGAGATCGATCATGACCACTCTATCGACCGACGAATGGACCAGCACTTCGCGGATGGTCGCGCCCTCGCCTCCGCCCGCAACGAGCACCGTCTTCGGATCGGGGTGCGTCAGCATCGCAGGGTGCACCAGCGATTCGTGGTAGATGAACTCGTCCAGCTCGCTGGACTGGATCTTGCCGTCAAGTATCAAACACCGGCCCAAGCCCGCAATCTCCATGAACGCAACGTCCTGGTACTGGGACTTGCCGGTATACAGCACCTTCTCGATGCGATACTCTTGGACCATATCGGGGGTGATACGGTCGATGAACCAATCGTTTTTATTCATGCAACACTGGGGAGTTTAAAATTCCGCGCTCTAGTTCTAAAATAGAGTGGTTGTCCGCCTTGAGTTCCCGCACCATGAAATCGACAGCGCTTTGCGGTTGCAGGGAATCGCCGCAGGCGAAGATGTCCACCGCGGCGTAACCATATTCGGGCCAGGTATGGATTGAAAGGTGAGATTCGGCGATAATGATAACGCCGCTGACCCCGTCGTAGGGGGAGAAAACATGAAAGGAATCGCCAAGGATGGTCGCGCCGACAAGCCTGCAAGCCTCGAGGAGGGTCCTCCTCAAAAACTCGCAGTTGCTTATGCAACCGCGATCACAATCGTTAAGCTCAAGGATCACATGTTTACCTAATGCCTGCAATCACCCACCTCTTTTAAAGTCACAAAGGTAATTTTATCGAAAAATGAAAGATTAATCAATAGACGGCTGAGATGGAAAAGAAAGTTTATCAACTGGAGACCAACCTTTTAACCAACAAAACGGGCGAGCAGACGGACCTCGCGCAGGGGGCGCTGGTCGCCTCCGGGGTAGCGACGCAGAAGGAACTCTTCCGATACGTCAACAAGATCGATCAGATGTGCAAGATGATCGAAGAGAGCATTCACGTTATCGAGGGCGACCGCGATCTGGCCGGATGCATCTTCGACTGGCTGTGGAAATCGAAGCCGTACCGCTACAAATCGCAAGGCCCTTACAAGCTCACCGACGCCATCGACGCCCAGCTGGGCAGGGCGAGGAACGTCGGCAATTGCCTCGGCCTTACGATCATTTATAACGTGCTCGCCCGCAAGTTTGGACTGTCGGTGAGAGCAGGGCACTTCGAGAGCGCATTCGGCGCGGGGCCCCATGTCTTCACGATGCTCGACGCGGATGGAACGACCATCGACATCGAGAATATCTTCCCCAACGGATTCGATTACCAGGGACACCGCAACGCGCTGGGGCGTGACGAGTGGACCGACCGCGAGCTCATCGCCGACATATACCACAGCATCGGCAACGACCTGCTCGAGTCCGGCAAAAAGAAGGCGGCCATCGAGAGTTATGAGAGGGCGATAGCGTTGAATCCCGAATACACGAAGGCGCTGCTGAACAAGGGGATAGCGCTGACGGAACTGGGACGGGACAACGAGGCTACTCGGTGGTTTCGGACGATGAATCCTTAGAGCGATCTATGATGCTCTTGATCCACGGGCCAAGGGCGAGGAACTCGTCACGGTGGAAGAATATCTGGACAACCAGCAACAGCATCGCTATATCTATGATAAAGCTGTATATAGATAAAAGCGGAACTGCAGGCCCAAAACAGGGGCACACGCTTATATCCAAACCTTTGGCCATGGCGTATATCTTAGCGATGGTAAAGCTTAAAGTAACCAGACCGCCTATCGTCGCGTTAAACTTGAGAAACAGGCCCAATATAAGCAATATGCCTACTACAATCTCTACAGGCGGGAGTGCAGTCGCATAAGCTTTGGCCAGCGATTCCGGCAGTATGTGATACTGGTTTATCTCCCATAACAGGGTGTTCCTGAGGCCGCTTTCCGTTAGCCACCTATCCAGAGGAAACATCTTGGCCTGTCCGGCGAGGATAAAAATGCCGCCCAGCACGATCCGGGAGAACAGCGTCGTGTATTTGTGAAGTATGTACGGCTCGATGCGTTTCCAGAACGACGATACTGCTTGCTTCATTGTTATGATATCCAGCCCCCCGTATTTGAAAATTATATTACCTATCGCTCGCGCTGTCCATCTTTTGTTATTGACATACCTATAGCGAAAACATAAAATAGCATATGCATGCCGAGGTAGCTCAGGTGGTAGAGCAGTGGACTGAAAATCCACGTGTCGACGGTTCAACTCCGCCCCTCGGCACCATTTTAACCGCCGGAGTGGCGGAACAGGTAGACGCGACGGTCTCAAAAACCGTTGGGGGGCGACTCCCGTGTCGGTTCGATTCCGACCTTCGGCACTTCCCGGCGAAACGAGTGATTATCCGGACGACATGCATTCAGGGATGCCGAGTTGTGTAGTGGTAGCACAGGGGACTTTGGATCCCTTAGCCCAGGTTCGAGTCCTGGCTCGGCAGCTTTAATAAGATACTATTAAATATCGGCGCTGCCTCCCGTTAGAGGCATGAGAGATATCGGTGGTGGATGGGAAACACTCCCCGATAGCTCAATCCTTCTGATGCCGGAAGGATTAACCGCTAGGTTGCGGGTTGTGGTATCGGTAATCGATATATTGTAGGTTGTACTCCCCGATAGCTCAACGGTAGAGCGAGCGGCTGTTAACCGCTAGGTTCTAGGTTCGAATCCTAGTCGGGGAGCCAAAAATCCTTCAGGCTTTCATATGACGACAGAGACCCCTTATTACGTTTATGTCCTTCGAAACCTCCAAGGTCAGCTTTATATCGGCTCCACCGACGACCTCGACAGGCGGAT
>JAYEHL010000170.1:6833-9949 GCA_034659515.1 Chloroflexota bacterium
TTTCCCTACCGCGCCGATGCAATGCGGCAAGAGAGAAAACTCAAACGCGGGAGAGCCAACCAGCAACTCCGAGAGCGTCTCAGAGAATAGCTCAACGGTAGAGCGAGTCCTTCCGATGCCGGAAGGATTAACCGCTAGGTTCTAGGTTCTCCTTCCGATACCGGAAGGACTAGTCGGGGAGCCAAAAATCCTTCAGGCTTTCATATGACGACAGAGACCCCTTATTACGTTTATGTCCTTCGAAACCTCCAAGGTCAGCTTTATATCGGCTCCACCGACGACCTCGACAGGCGGATTCAGCAGCATCAGCAAGGAGAAGCCAGATGGACTCGCCACCGTGGGCCGTGGACACTCATACATTATGAAGTCTTTCCCTACCGCGCCGATGCAATGCGGCAAGAGAGAAAACTCAAACGCGGGAGAGCCAACCAGCAACTCCGAGAGCGTCTCAGAGAATAGCTCAACGGTAGAGCGAGTCCTTCCGATGCCGGAAGGACTAGTCGGGGAGCCAAAAATCCTTTACGTCGACGCATGACAGCTCGACACGCATACGCTTGAAGATGCTGGGAGGATTGGCAGGGGAGCCAACGCACAGGCCAGTTTCACGGCTCTTCCTCCAGCGACTTCTTCACCATCTCAAGGATTATCTCTTCTCTCGCCACATGCCGGTCGATCAATTGGCCCAACACATCGATTGTCTGCTTGACCTGCGATTCCTCGCTTAGCAGTTCATCGCGAGTCAATCCTTCGAGTTTCATATCCGCAACATGCGATTTAATCTTATCTATCTCTTCAATTATCTCACGATGTTCACTCGCAAGCGCCTTCATAAATAACTCTCCCAGCACCAACCACAGAAGTTGCTCCTCGAACAAAAAATGATTTTTAAGGCCATCGCAAAGATAGCCGAGAACCTGCTGCAGTTTATCCCTTACAGTATCTAATTCCTTAGGAATTCCCGGTATCCATTCGGCACTTACACTCACCAGAGTAGCTATAGCCTCCTGATCGCTCATCGAATCTCCCGCGAGCTTTATATGTTCCTTAAGTACCGTATGATCTTTAAGTATGCGGCTGATAATATCCAATCTTTCCATGTCTCACCCCACCTAAACGGAGCTAGATTTCGATTATTACAAAGTCGTCTTCAACCTTCACGTTATATACAACAAGTCCCGCAACGATAACATAAGCACCCATTTTATCTCTCCATATCACTTAAAAGACCACTACTTAAAGATGAGAGATATACCATACCTGTTGATACACACCCTGTCAATACCCGTAATCAACCTCATTCGACCGCTGAAAAATCGATGTTAAAATATATAGACCGACTGGTTTTATCCATCCAGCCATAATCTACAGAAATATTGTAATATCTAATAAATAAGTTGCTATTAAAGACTACTTGGTGTAAAATTCCCCAAATAACCTATAATGCCGAAAAATGATTAACGTATTACAGCAGGTCACCACAGCCCACGAAAATATCAGAGCCAGGCTCTCCAGCAAGGCGAGATATGGAATCATTCTCCTTTTAGCGATAATTGCCCTCATCCTTCTCATATTCGAAGCCGAGTGGCTGATGCAACATATGATAGCCCTGCTGCCGATAGTGTATGTAGGCGCGTTCCTGGCGATCGGGCTTAAGAGAGCGATTTACGGAACAATATTATTCGTATTCTTCAGCTTTGCATTGTGGCTGCGCGTCGGCCCCCCGTACGACTACGTCCTCGGCGGCGAGTGGGTTGTCTTTGGCGGGAACGACCCGTGGTTCCACATGCGCCTCGTCGAGAATCTTGTTTCACACTTCCCGCAACAGATAAGCTTCGATTCATATACTTACTACCCCTATGGCCAGGAATTATTCTTCGCCCCGTTCTTCGACTGGTTGCTGGCTCTCATTGTATGGGTGGTCGGGTTGGGACATCCCTCGATTGAACTCATCGAAAAAATAGGGGCATACTTCCCTGCGATACTGGGAGCGCTGGTTACTATACCGGTTTATTTTATCGGCAAGGAACTTTTCAACCGCAATATGGGGCTCATAGCTGCCGGCCTACTGGCGATAGCTCCCGGCGAATTCCTGTTCCGCTCGCTCCTGGGCTTCACCGATCACCACGTCGCCGAGGTTCTATTCAGCACTACAGCAATATTGTTTCTTATCCTTGCTATAAAACGCGCGCGGGAAACACGCCCGACTTTCAGCCATTTAAAAGATAAGGATTGGGGAACACTAAAGAAACCGCTGCTATACTCATTATTAACCGGCTTCACTCTTGGGATATATCTACTGTCATGGGTGGGCGGATTGCTATTTATACTTATAATATTTGCATATCTGGTCATTCAATATATCATTGATCACTTAAGAGGCGAATCCACAGATTATCTATGCATTATCGGAACCCCGATGTTCCTATTGAGTTTCATAATATTCAGCCCCTTCTGGAAAGACGTTTTGTTCGCAAAAGATGCGATGATCGCTTTACCGATAGCCATATTCACACCCATCGCGCTAAGCATCCTCTCTCGTCTAATGTCACGCTATTCGTTGCGAAAAGTATACTACCCCCCGGCCGTAATATTATTAGCTCTTGTCGCAGCAGGCATATTTTACCTCATCGATTCATCCATATTTCATTCAGTGCTAAACAGATTTATTGTATTCACACCAACTGTCACAACTAAAACCATTATGGAAGGACAGCCTTTCTTCAATGATTTTACCATCTCCAACCTGTTAGACCACCGGATATGGGATTACTTCACTACAGGATTTGTTACCGCACCTATAGCTTTCCTACTGCTGATTTACTCCGCTTTCAGTAAGGCTAAAGTTTGTAAATATATATTACTGGGACTGGGTTGCCTGCTCCTGCTAACAGTTATTATCGATCAGGTCGCCTCTGTGCCCTGGCAGCTATACCTATCGGAGTTCATAGCTACCTTGGCCATTTACGCATATCTTGAAAGAAATCCTGCCAGGACGTTGTTCATCATCTGGAGCGCAATAATATTGGTCGCGATGCTGGGACAGACACGCTTCGCATACTACATTGCAGTTAATGTGGCTCTTTTATCCGGTTATCTGCTCTGGCGAATACCGGGAT
>JAYEHL010000171.1:0-9945 GCA_034659515.1 Chloroflexota bacterium
GCAATACTTCTCGGTCTCACTCTTGGCAACCTCCAGCAGCGGACGGATCACCAGAAGCTCTCCAAAATTCCGCGAACGTAGCTGCGTAACCGGCGTCATCCCCCGCAACCCCGCCAGACCGGCACCCCTTACAAGATGCATCAGCACGGTCTCCACCTGATCGTCCTCCGTATGTCCCAAGGCGACACAACCTGTGCCGGTCGAACCGGCTAAACCGGCAAAGAAATCATAGCGTAACTCACGCGCCGTTTCCTCGATCGAGAGCCTGTGCTCTTTTCGATATGAAGCGACGTCTCGAGTTTCTATAGTTGCCGGGATTCCCAGAGACTCAGCAAGTTCTTCGACATAGCGAGCATCGCCGTCGGACGCCGCGCCGCGAAGCATGTGATTGAGGTGTGCTATGTGGAGATTTATTCCGAGCGATTCTTTAAGCCGATCGAGAATATGCAACAGGCACACCGAATCGGGCCCGCCGGATACGCCGACTATAACAACCCTGCCCCTTCCATGAACCCCAACGCACTCTTCTGCACGAGATATCCCCGCAGCCGGCGCAGGAACAATCTCCCGGCACCCATCGAGAACCTCATCCGAGCTGCCGACCTCAATCAGCCTTTCCCTGAGGATGAAATCCAACACCCGTTGCCTTAAATCATCCATCCCTCAAACATCACAGCCAATTCATTTTCGGCTGGCCCCAATGGCATACATCGTTAAATCGCAACAGTGAGACGCCCCTCTCTCCGAATTCGAGCACACTTATAGAAGCAATACTCAGCCTGAGCCTCCTGAAGTAGGCGATATCCATCTCCAATGCACTTGCGATGATACTCATTATAGCCAGGGTATGACTGACCACCACGACCGCGCCGTTGTTATTCTCACTAACGATCTTTTTTACGGACGGCCATGTCCTGCCCTGGAGATCGGTCACGGATTCCCCTCCCGGCAGTTTCAAAGCAGGGTCCCCCTTCATCCATACTTCAAAGAAGTCGCTATAGCGATCTGCGACCTCCTTAAAGGTGAGTCCGTCGACCTCTCCGGCGTCTACCTCTTTGAGAGCTTCATCGAATACAACACCGATCCCGAGAACCCTTGCTATCTCATCAGCTGTTTCGCGGGTGCGTCTTAGCGGACTGGCATAAATCGCCGACACATGCTCCTTCAAAAGCGCCTGGGCCAGAAGGGAAGCCTGCCTTCGCCCCGTGTCGTTGAGCGAAATCTCGGCATGTCCCACTATGCGGCTCTGCCTGTTCCACTCAGTCTCACCATGTCTTACCAAGATCAACTTCATTGAGCTAATCACCCGCCAAAAGCAATTTTGTTCTATGGATCGATCGGGGGCGCCCGTTAAAACCTAACGCCATCGCGACCTGCTCCGCCCTCCCCGTAGCACGGTTATCGGCGCGTAAACACATCCCGATGGTGCACAGGGCACCCTCCTTCCCGATCAGCCACACCCTGTCGACAAGGGCTCGCAGGTCATAGTTCCTGACCTCTTTATCCCGTTCATGCTGCCACGGCAGCTCCGTGCGTGCTAAAAAAGATCCGATGGCCTTCTCTATCCCTTCGACACCTCTATCGTCATGCATCTCCACACGATACTCCGCACGTTTAACCTGCGATTGCAGGGATGGCGACTGCATCGGCACCTGTACCACACTGCTGATGCCAACCCCTCTAGGAAGTTGATCGGCAAGCACTTTTATTATGAAGTATGGCGAAACCCTCTTACCCAGAGAAACATCCATAAGCTCGCCCTCGCTGGTAACGCCTATAGGCAGAGGCGCTGCAATGGATATCTTAGGATGTGGGCTAAATCCCTGAGAATAAGCCAGCGGTATTCCGGCGCGGCGCATGGCGCGCTCCCATAACCGCATTAAATCCAAATGAGACAGATACTTGACTTCTTCGCCACGTGAAAAGGTGATACGCACACGCTGCAACAGCCTTACTCCCTGGTCACCAATATCTTTTCTATCCTCAACTCGCGCATCTGGGTAACCACCATCTTCATGTCACCGTATCTCACCTGTTCCCCCTCCTCGGGGATATGTCCCAACAGATGAAGCAGGAAACCGGCGACAGTATCGTAATCCCCGTCAGGCAAATTCAGACCGAGTTCCTGATTTGCCTCTTCGATCCTCATACCACCATCTATCTGGACGGTTTTATCATCGATCACCTCGAAATCCTTGTCCGCCTTCACCAGCTCATCACCCATCTCACCAACGATCTCACCCACCAGCTGATCCATCGTGACAATGCCGCCGGTCACACCGAACTCGTCGACCACCACAACCATGTGATAGTTCTGAGACTGCATCTCACCGAAAAGTTGAGCGATACGCTTAGTCTCCGGCACAAAGTACACGAGACGTACAAGTTTATCGAGTATGCTCTCCTGATCCATTACCCCCCGCGCCTGTGCCATAAGTACGTCCTTAACCGAAAGGATACCGATCACGTGATCTATACTATCGCGGTAAACCGGAAATCGAGAGTGAGGGAAATCGGCGTAAATGACGAGGAAATCGACCAGCTTAGTCCCCTCCTCTATCCAGATAACTTCGGGGCGCGGAGTCATGACCTCACGGACGCTACGATCCCCGAACTCGAAAACCTTATGCAGCAACTCCGCCTCGGACTCCTCAACGGTACCCTCCTCGCGCCCTACCGAAATCATGCTGCGAATCTCCTCCTCGCTCACCAGTGTCTTGGGAACCTTATTCTTCCCACCCACGAGCAAAGTGCCAATCCAGCTTAAACCTATGGCCAGCGGGGATACAATTGTATTCAAAGCCTGTATCGGATACACATAAATTAAAGCCATTCGCTCGGCATTCCTGAGCGCCACGGTCTTGGGTGTAACTTCTGCGAAGATAAGTAAAACGATAGTTACCAAGATCGTCGATATAAGTATCCCTATATCGCCTGACCAGTTTTTCACCGCCATCGCAGTTCCCAGAGATGCCGCCGCGACGTTCACCAGATTATTGCACAGCAGAATAGTCGCCAACAGCTTTTCCGGATGCTCCAGTATCTTTTCTACCCGCTGGGAGCCATGAGTGCCGCTCTCAACAAGGTACTTCACCCTCGTCTTGGGCAAAGAGATAAAAGCTGTCTCCGCGCTGGAGAAAAAGGCGGATGCGCCAACGCAAATAAAAAGAAGCACCAGGTACAAAATACTAGTGCTATCCATCTCGAGTTACTCTCCTGTCCCTTTCACTCCTCTATTTTTTTCATCATAACATCGACTATACAAGCTGTCAAAAACACCTGTCCTTTCATCACATTTACATCAGCTACAAGTTCTGATATAGTTCAAACCAGCGACCGCCGGCAGTTCACATCGATACAATCGCAACCCACGGTTGCTGTCACACTTAACATTTCCCGTACTACACAGACGATATGAAAATACTCGGAATCGAAACCTCATGCGATGAGACAGCGGCCGCCGTAGTACAAGACGGTCGTACGATACTCTCCAATGTTATCGCTTCTCAGGTGGATATCCACTCGAGATACGGCGGCATAGTGCCGGAGGTGGCCTCGCGCCAGCACACACTTTCGATCGTGCCCATCATCGATGAGGCGATGCGGCAGGCCGATGCCTCGTGGCGCGATATTGACGCCGTGGCAGTGACCAACGGGCCCGGACTCGCCGGATCTCTACTCGTCGGCGTCAACGCAGCGAAGGCCATAGCAGCCGCCAACGGACTGCCGATCATAGGGGTCAATCACATCGAGGGACACGTTTACGCCAACTGGGTTGAAGGTAACACCCCCGAATTCCCGGCCCTCTGCCTCATCGTCTCCGGCGGGCACAGCGATGTCATTTTCATGCGCGACCACAGCGATTATAAAATTCTCGGAAAGACAAGGGACGATGCCGCGGGAGAAGCCTTCGATAAGGTATCACGATTGCTGGGGCTGGGATATCCCGGAGGCCCCGCAATCGAGCGGGCAGCGCTAACGGCCAACGGGGAGCGACATCGACTGCCGCGCGCGTGGCTGAAAGATACGGACGACTTCAGCTTCAGCGGACTGAAAACCGCCGTGCTGCGCCTCGTGGAGAATTTCGAATCGCGAAACGAAAAGCCCGATGCGCAGGCGAAATTGGAACCAAACGAGAAAGCCAACATAGCCGCCAGTTTCCAGGAGGCAGTGGTTGACGTACTCGTTACAAAGACCATCGCCGCCGCAGAGCGTACCGGAGCGTGTGACATTTTGATCGGAGGCGGCGTCGCGGCGAACCGGCTGCTTCGGCAGGAAATCGTTAGAAATTCACCTGTGCCCGTTATCATTCCGAGCACTATCCTGTGCACCGACAACGCAGCGATGATTGCATCGTGCGGCTACTTTCATCTCACCAAGGGCGAACGATCCGGATGGCGACTGGACGTCACACCAAATGCCACGCTGCCGCAACAATGGAAACTTCACCACGAGAGCGAATAGCGATTAAATGAGCTAACAAGAGTTTTTCGGCGATAATAAAGCTTATATGCATGTTATTTAACCTTTGATTCCTTTACACTTATTCCAATTATCTTACGTCTACTTGCCGCTGTAAACAAATCGAGCTAAGATAGTTTAGCACTCTCGCAGGGAGAGTGCTAATTTAAAGTGAGTCAAGTATATTAAAAATAGGAGGAGGTTAAGAGTGGCACTAAAAATCGCACCGTTGGCAGATCGAGTAGTAGTAAAACTGCTCGAGGAAGAAAAGAAGACTAAAGGGGGAATCATACTGCCCGACACAGCCAAAGAGAAGCCACAACGCGGCGTAGTCGAAGCAGTGGGACCGGGCAAGATGGATGACAGCGGCAAACATATCCAGATGGATATCAAGAAGGGCGACGAAGTCATCTATCAGAAATACACCGGCACCGAGATCAAAGAAAACGACAAAGAATATTTGATCCTACGCGAGAGCGACATCTTAGCTAAAATAGGCTAATCAACATCCACAGGATAATCATTAATTTTTAAAACGGAAAAGGAGGGGAAATGGCAAAACAGCTATCATATAGCGAAGATGCGAGGAGGAGCCTCAAAGTAGGTATAGACGCCCTTGCCAATGCAGTAAGAATCACCCTGGGGCCCAAAGGTCGCAACGTAGTTCTTGACAAGAAGTTCGGACCTCCCACCATCACCAATGACGGCGTTACCATCGCCAAAGAGATCGATATAGAGGATCCCTTTGAGAACATCGGCGCGCAGCTGATCAAAGAGGTCGCCACCAAGACAAACGATATCGCCGGCGACGGCACGACCACCGCTACGGTTCTAGCGCAGATCATGTTACATGAAGGCATGAAAAACGTAGCTGCCGGAGCCAACCCTATGTCCATAAAGAGGGGTATCGAGAGGGCCGCCGAGGTAGTGGCCGAGAACATCATAAAGATGGCGACCCCCATAACCACCAAAGAGCAGGTAGCCCAGGTAGCCTCAATCTCCGCAGCGGACGAGGAGATCGGCAACCTCATCTCCGAAGTAATGGAGAAGGTGGGCAAGGACGGAGTGGTCACGGTCGAGGAAGGCAAGGGAATAAAATTCGAGACCGAATATGTCGAAGGCATGCAGATCGATCGCGGATACATCTCCCCCTACTTCGTGAGCAATCCGGAGAGGATGGAAGCCGTAATCGAGGATCCCTATATTTTAATCACCGACAAGAAGATATCCGCGGTATCCGACCTCCTGCCTGCGCTGGAGAAGCTGTTACAGGTCTCCAAGAACGTGGTCATCGTCGCCGAGGATCTGGACAGCGAAGCGCTCGCCACCATGGTGGTCAACAAGCTGAGGGGCATTATCAACTGCCTGGCCATCAAGGCGCCGGGATTCGGCGATAGGCGCAAGTCGATGCTGGAGGACCTGGCCATCCTCACCGGCGGCACCCTTATCACCGAGGACATGGGGCGCAAGATCGACTCCGTCACACTCGAGGACCTTGGTCGCGCACGCAAGATAGTATCTACCAAAGAGGAAACGACCATCATCGAGGGCAAGGGCAACGATGCAGCTATCGAGGGACGCATCAAGCAGATCAAGACCCTCATCGAGGAGACAACCTCCGAATTCGACCGTGAGAAGCTACAGGAACGCCTCGCCAAGCTGGCCGGCGGAGTCGCCGTTCTCAAGGTCGGAGCCGCCACCGAGGTGGAGCTGAAAGAGAAGAAGCACCGTGTAGAGGACGCGCTGTCGGCTACAAGGGCCGCTGTTGAGGAAGGCATTGTTCCCGGAGGCGGGGTATCCTTCATCAACGCCATTCCCGCTCTCGATAAGGTCAAGGCCACGGGCGATGAGGCCACCGGCGTAGCCATCGTCAGGCGGGCACTTGAGGAGCCGCTACGGATGATCGCCACCAACGCCGGCAAAGAGGGCTCCGTGGTGGTCAACAACGTTAGAGAGAAGAAGGCCGGCATTGGCTACGACGCGCTCAAGGACGAGTACGCGGACATGAAGAGACGCGGCATCATAGACCCGGCAAAGGTAACGCGCGCGGGACTCGAGAACGCCGCCAGCATCGCCGCGATGGTGCTCACCACCGAGTGCCTTATCAGCGATATCAAAGAAAAAGATATGATGGCGCCACCGCCACCGATGCCTGAGTATTAAAAACAACGTGTAAACGAAAAACCGCAGCTATGGTCAAGGCCACAGCTGCGGTTTTATTTTATCCACTATCGACGACATCGATACGCGATGAGATTAAATCATCCGATGAAGTTCGCGCCTAAAGTTTCAGCAGATCGAGGAGTCGCCCCTCATCGGAAATGGGACCGACTATCGCCAGGCTGATCCTGTCCTCAACCAGCACCCGCTCGGCCACCCGCTGTAGATCCCGAGATTCAATGCCGTCCACGATCGCCACAACATCATCGACCGTGCGAACCTCCCCCGTGAGTATCTCCTGTCTGCCCGCCCAACTGGCCACGCTCCTGGTATCCTCCATCCCGAGCAACAAGCGCCCCTTCACAAGCTCCTTAACTTTGGTGAATTCCTCGGCGGGCACCTCGTCCTTCATACGCGCGATCTCGTCAACGATGGCTGCAATCGTATCCTCAGTATTTTTAGGATCGGCGCCGGCGTAAACAGTAAGCGAGCCGGAATCGAAGTAATAGTCCACATAGCTGTCGACATCATATACCAGGCCCCGTTTCTCACGAAGCTCCAGATTCAGGCGACTGCTCATGCCGCCGCCAAGCACCACGTTAAGAAGGTCGAGACTGTACCGATCGGGATCGTCTATCGCCATCCCCTTGACCCCGAGGCAGATATGTACCTGCTCGGTATCCCTCCATTCCACACGCAGCCGGGGAGCGTCCTGCCGGTCATCGGCAGGGAAGAACGGACCCGGAGCAACCGCAGGCCAATCGCCGAAGGCCTCAGCCACCTGCGACTGTATATCATCATGATCCAGATCACCGGCGATCGCCACGACAGTGTTGTTGGGTCCGTAGAAAGAATTCATATTTTTTCGTATTTTTAGAAGGTCCATGGAGCAAATCGATTCCCTGCTTCCGATAATATCCCCTCCCAATTGCTGCCCGGGCCACAAAAGCTCGGTCGCCAGCAGGCTAACCCTGTCCGATGGCGAGTCCATGCTTTCCTTCAGCTCCTCCAGAATCACAAGACGTTCCCGTTCCATATCCTCGGCATCGAACTTGGAACAACGCAGCATATCGACTAATAGGTCCAGGGCCAGCGAGAAGTGCGGCCTTGCCACCTTGCTCCAATAAACGGTGAATTCCTTACCCGTACCCCCGTTGAGCATGCCGCCCACGCCCTCGATCGTCTCAGCGATCTCCTTCGATGTGGGACGACGCTGCGTCCCCTTGAAACACATGTGCTCGATGAAATGGGAGACGCCTGCATCATCATCCGTCTCGTAACGCGACCCCACACCGGCGAATACGGCTATGCATATCGAACGGGTGGATGGCATATCGCTGGTTATGATACGTAAACCGTTATTGAGAACACTTTTGTTATACAAATAACACCTCTTCGAAATTCTAGCTGTATCCGATACCACTGTCAAACATACCCCATGTAATATTGACGGCGCACAAACGTAGTGATAATATACTCAAGTATATTCCACAATAAGACTCTCACGGGTATTTATCTTATGTCATGTTTGATGTAAAGATATGTCCATGACCATAAGACATGATTCGAAAATGAATTTAATACGAATTAGTGGAAGGGATGCACCCCGTTTTAATTGGAGAGATAGATAAGCTATAGTAGAGCCACCAGAGAAGGAACCGAGTGGCATGAATCGAAGAATATGGTCTAACGAGGAGAAGACAGCGATAGTTCTGGAGATACTCAGGGGTGATGAGGCCATTGCTGGAGGGCAGGCCAAGTAGGTGGAAGACAACGCATAAGATTGACAAACACTACCTTCGGCACTAAAGCATTAACGTATTATAAATGCCATCATCACACTATAAGGTGCTACTCTGAGTTTTAGTAAAAAGGAGCCTTAAAATAATGTCAGTTTGTGCCAGTTGTGGTAAGCAGATTGAAGCAGGGACTGTATCATGCTCAAGCTGTGGTCATCCGGTTAGCCTCGACCCCCAGAGCAACACCAACCCCGATATTTCCTCAGACAGCTCGGATGCCAGAGATGTTGCAACTGACCAGCGAGTGGCAGTTAAAAGAGGCTTGAGGTGGGGACCAATATGTATAGTCGCTTCTTTTATTGCAATCATAACATTCGCAGGTCTTGCTTTCATAGGTGTAATAGTTGCTATCTCAGGTAACAATGATACAATTGTGGCATTAGTTCAGGTTGGTATAGCACTTATATGTTCGTTGCTTGGAGGATGGATTGTCGGAAATAGGGTAGGGTATAGAGGGGCGTTGCACGGATTGTTATCGGCATTAATCGCTGGTGTTGTCCTTGCAACCATTATGCTCATCGGGATGTTGAATACAAGGGTTAGTGCTAGTTGGATTGTTTTTGGTGTGATAGCTGAATTGTTAATATTACCAGGATTTGGCGCGTTGGGTGGTTTTTTGGGAGAACGATTGCGGAATCGTAAACCACATTCTCTTGGTCATTGATAGAAAGAACTACTTTGAGATGATGCGCCAGCGGGAATTAGAGAAGAAGGAAAAGGGGTAACTCGGAACGAGGAATGAAAATGACTAAGGTCAGTCTCCAGAGCAATGCCAATCACAATATTTCCTCAGTCAACTCGGAAGCCAGAGATGTTGTAGATGCCCGGCGAGCGGCAGTTAAAAGAGGCTTGAGGCGGGCGCCAATATTTCTGGGTGCTTCTGTTATAGTAGCCCTAACATTCGTAGGTGTTGTTGGTATAGGTGTAATGGTTGCTATCTCAGGTAACAATGAGACAACTGTGGCATTAGTTCAGGTTGGTATAGCACTTATATGTTCTGTGTTTGGAGGATTGATTGTCGGATTTGGGGTAGGGTATAGAGGGGCGTTGCACGGACTGTTATCGGCGTTAATCGCTGGTGTTGTCCTTGTAATCTATACCCTCATCGGGATGTTGAGTACAGGGGTTAGTGCTGGTTGGATTATTGTTGCTTTGACGATCGAGTTGTTAGTATTACCAGGATTTGGCGCGCTGGGTGGTTTTTTTGGAGAACGATTGCGGAATCGTTCCCATTATTCTAATCGTCCTCGATAGAAAGAACTACTTTGAGATGATGCGCCAGCGGGAATTAGAGAAGAAGAAGCATCTCCAAAGCAAACCTCCCAACCAAAACCAGGATTGCGATATGGTGATTATTTATAAATTGACAAACACTACCTTCGGCACCGAGGTACCATCAAAAAGTGTGGAAATAGTTAGCGGCAGCGGGTACTCTTACTGTTGAATAAAGAGAACAGGAAGGGGGTACACACTGCCGCTATGGGAAAGCAAACCACAAAAGGAGACCATCCGTCAATCATTGTCT
>JAYEHL010000172.1:0-9923 GCA_034659515.1 Chloroflexota bacterium
CTCACCGAAGAGATATTGCGCAAGCTGGGTATATACACCGATGAAGTCCGCGCCAGGGTTGAGACCGCTCTGCAAAACATGCCCAGGGTCGCAAACGAAGGGACGATAATATACGCCACGCCGCGTACCGTGCGATTGCTGGACAACGCCGAGGCCGAGGCCGATAGACTCAAGGACGAATTCATCGGTACCGAACACATATTCATCGCGCTGTGCGGCGTGCGCGACGGCGAGACGCCGAAGATACTCGAAGAGTCAGGCATCGACCAGGAGAAGGTATACGCAGCGTTACAGGAAATCCGCGGCGGCCACCGGGTAACCGATCCGCATGCGGAGAGCAAATACGGTGCCCTGGAAAAGTACAGCCGCGACCTCACTATGTTCGCCCGTGAGGGAAAGCTCGACCCTGTCATCGGACGCGAGGATGAGATCAAGCGCGTGATGCAAGTTTTGACTAGACGTACAAAGAACAATCCGGTCATCATCGGCGAGGCCGGCGTCGGCAAGACGGCGATAGCCGAGGGCATCGCGCAGAAGATAGCGAGTGATGATGTCCCCGATTCACTAAAGGGTAAACGCGTCATCGCCCTCGACATGGGTTCGCTCGTCGCCGGGGCCAAGTTCCGCGGCGAGTTCGAGGAACGACTCAAGGCCGTCATGGACGAGGTGCGGCAGGCCCAGGGCGAGATCGTCCTGTTTATCGATGAGATACATACTGTAGTAGGTGCGGGAGCCGCCGAAGGTGCGATCGATGCCAGCAACATGCTCAAGCCGACCCTCTCCCGCGGCGAGTTGCAATGCATAGGAGCGACAACCTTCGACGAGTATCGAGAGCGCATAGAGAAGGACGCCGCGCTGGAGAGGCGTTTCCAGCCGGTCTACATCAATGAGCCCAGCGAGGAGGTCACCATAGAGATGCTGCGCTCTTTGCGTCCACGATACGAGTCGCATCATCGCATCCAGATCACCGACTCCGCCCTCGATGCGGCTGCCAGGCTGAGCAACCGCTATATCTCCGACCGCTACCTGCCGGACAAAGCCGTCGACCTGATCGACGAGGCGGCCGCCAAGATACGGATAGAGGCGGGCAGCCCCCCTTCCGAGGTCAAGGACATGGAAAAGAAGATGCATCAGCTATCGGACGAAGAGGCGGCCGCCTCTCAGCGCAGCGACTACGAGGGTGCAGCCGAGCTCAAGTCAGAGCGTATACGCACCGAGCAAGAATACAACCAGGCCAGAGACGAGTGGCTCAAGGATAAGAAAATAGACACCGTCGTCGATGAGGAGGCCATCGCCGATCTAGTCTCGACATGGACGGGGATCCCTGTCTCCCGCATGCTGGAGCAGGAGGTCGAGAAGCTGCTTCACATGGAAGATCGCATCCATGATCGCGTCATCGGGCAGGACGACGCGATCAAAGCCGTATCCGAAGCGATAAGGCGCGCACGGGCCGGGCTCAAGGACCCGAAACGCCCTATCGGCAGCTTCATCTTCCTCGGCCCGACGGGCGTCGGCAAGACGGAATTGGCCCGTGCGCTGGCGGAATTTCTGTTCGATGACGAAGAAGCCATGGTGCGGCTGGATATGTCCGAGTACATGGAACGTCACACCGTATCCAGGCTAATCGGAGCGCCGCCGGGTTATATCGGCTATGAGGAGGGCGGTCAGCTTACGGAGGCCATACGACGCAGGCCGTACAAGGTAGTCCTGCTCGATGAGATAGAGAAAGCTCATCCCAACGTTTTTAACATTCTCCTTCAGATACTGGACGACGGCAGGCTCACCGACGGCCACGGCAGGACGGTCGACTTCAAGAATACGGTGATCATCATGACCTCCAACCTTGGAACGGAAGAATTTCAGCACCAGTCCATCGGGTTCTCCAGGGAGACCAAAAGCGAGGTTGAGCGCAGGAAGAGCGCGATCGAAGATGCCCTTAAAAAGGCGTTCCGTCCCGAGTTCCTTAACAGAGTCGACGATGTTATCATATTCAGCCCGCTGACCGAGGAGCAGATCAAAAGTATAGTCGACCTCGTGATGAAGGAGATACGGAAGCGCCTCGCCGAACGCCATATCGAGGTCGAGCTTACCGAAGCGGCCAAAACTCAAATAGCTAAGGAGGGATTCGATCCGGCATTCGGGGCCCGCCCGCTACGACGGACGATGCAGCGCCTGGTGGAGAACCCTCTTTCGACCAAGATACTCAAAGGCGAATTCAACGAGGGAGATCGAGTTGCCGTCGATGTCGGCCCCGATGGTTTCACGTTCAGCACTTGACTTCAACAGCGCTTCCAGCTACCCTTTCCCGTTGAAAGGGTATGAACGAGAACAACGCGCCCACCGATTCCATTGTTGCTGATAATCATATACTACCATCGAAACGAAGGCGGTGGATAAGGCGTCACTGGGTAACGCTTATCACCGTTCTGGTGGTAATAATACTCAGTCTCGTCATTTATTGCACGGGCGGAATCTCGGATGACATCTCTGCCTACGGTTACTTAGGGGTCTTCTTAATCTCTATTCTTGCAGCGTCCGTGCTCTTCGTTCCCATTCCCAGCGTACCTGTTGTGTTTCTTATGGGAGCCATCCTGAGCCCGTTTTTGGTGGGACTGACGTCGGGTATCGGGGAATGCATCGGGGAGATCTCAGCATATACCGCCGGATTCAGCGGAAGAGAGGCGCTCGATAAAAAAGCGCGCTATACCAAGATAAAGAAGTGGATGGAGCGCAGAGGTACGCTCGTGCTTTTCTTATTCTCCGCTATACCAAACGTTTTCTTCAAGCTGGTAGGAGCGTCCGCGGGCGCCATCAGGTATCCTTTCTGGAAATTCCTGCTTGTTGTGTTCATCGGCAAAACCGTAAAAGGAACGGTAATTGCATTATTGGGATACTGGTCATTGCGCCTGTTACTACAACTTATTATAGGTTAGGCCTGTTATTTTGACACTATAAAATTTTTATGGTAACATAACGCCGATTTAATAATATATTCTCAATTTATTTATCTTCCCGGCGAATTTGGGGGGGAGCTCTAGTGCAATAATTCGTTCTTCATTTATATCAATTGCATTGTCCGCTCAGCCGGCCGGGGAGGGGGGAGGAGGCATATAAATGAGCGCAGCATACAAGCGGAAGAAGCGCGGTTTTCCGCAGTTGCCAACGGTCGATTTTCTAGCAGCAATTATTGGTTTATTGATCGCTCTTCTACTATCAGTACTGCTTACATTTCCACTATCCAGGCTGCCAGGAATTTGGGGGCAAATCAGCCCGGTAATCGCAGGGGTAATACTTTGCGTTATCTTCACCGTCGTGACCGTGGCACAGGGGCGGGAGATATTTCAACTCTTCGGCGTTAGTGTACCGGAAGGTGTCGGTGGCCTAGGTCGCGAAGGCGTCGGCGGAAGGCTGATTCCACGCAGCGGCCAGTTGATCGTCGATACCAGCTCGCTTATCGATGGCCGTATCGCTGACATCGTCCAGGCGGGATTCATTTACGGTTCACTTATAATACCTCGATTCGTTCTAGAAGAGCTTCACCACATCGCGGATTCATATGAGGCCACGCGCCGCAATCGGGGCAGACGCGGTCTTGAAGTTTTAAATAGATTACAGAACGAGCTCGACATACGTGTAGAGATATCGGAAGTGGATTTTAAAGAGATACCGGACGTCGACAGCAAACTGGTAAGGCTCGGCAAGCTACTCAGCTCCGCTATCATCACAAACGATTTCAATTTGAATCAGGTAGCCAAGATACAGGGCGTTCAGGTGCTCAATATCAACGAGCTGGCTAACGCCGTCAGGCCGGTGGTCATGCCGGGCGAGAAACTGGACGTCCGCGTTATTCAGGAAGGCAAGGAAGCCGGCCAGGGTATCGGTTTCCTCGACGACGGAACGATGATCGTTGTCGAGGATGGGCGCCGCTACATGAACAACGAACTCACGGTCATCGTGACCAGAGTGTTGCAAACCTCAGCGGGAAGGATGATCTTCGCCCATCTTAAAACTAATGGCAACCAATATCAGATTGAGTAACCGGGATTAAGGCCAGATATGAGCAGAATCGGCGCCATAGTGTTAGCCGCAGGCGCTAGCAGGCGAATGGGTGGAGTGGAGAAGATATCCGCTGAAATTGCGGGCAAACCCCTTATCGCCCACACTGTCGATATATTCCAGCGCTGTCCCTCTATCGATGAAATTGTTATAGTTTTAAGCGAGGATAAGCTTGATTTCGGGACAGACCTGGTAAAGAAATTCAGCTGGTCGAAAATCGAAACCGTTTGTCCCGGAGGAGCGCGCCGGCAGGACTCGGTAAACGAAGGGCTGAAGCAGTTGAATAATCCTGGCTGGGTGGTTATCCACGACGGCGCGCGGCCATGCCTCGATGTGAGCTTGATCGAGCGCGGACTTGTCGAGGCACGCGATACCGGCGCTGCAATAGCAGCGATCCCCGCAACCGATACGATCAAGGTGGTTTCCCCCGACGGTTTCGTCGATCAGACACCGCCTCGCGGGGACTTATGGGCTGTGCAGACCCCTCAGATCTTCCGATTTGATATAATATCGGAAGCTTACCGTCACGCTAATGATGACGTTACAGACGATGCGAGCCTTGTTGAAAGACTGGGGTACAAGGTAAAGGTATTCAGCGGCTCATACGACAACATAAAGGTGACTACTCCAGAGGATTTAGTAACAGCCAGAGCTATTATCGAATCGAGGCGGTAGGCATTTATTAAACTATGAGAATCGGTATAGGCTTCGATATTCACCCCCTGGTCGAAGGGCGTAAGCTCGTCATCGGCGGTGTTGCGATTGATTTCGAGCGCGGGCTCATGGGACACAGCGACGCCGATGTGCTGGTTCATGCAATAATCGATACCCTCCTCGGCGCGGCGGCGATGGGCGATATCGGCAAACACTTCCCCGATACGGATCAGCAATATAAAGACATGTCGAGCCTTATCCTGCTCGAACGCGTCGGCGTCCTGCTGAGCGACAACGGATTCGCCGTCGAGAACATCGACGCTACCGTGATCTGCGAGAGACCACGGCTGGCGGATCACATCGATGACATGTGCCGCAACATCGCAAAGGCGCTCGGTATCGAGAGGGAACGGGTATCGGTAAAGGCGAGCACGGCCAACGGGCTGGGCGACATCGGAAAAGGAGAGGGCATCGCCGCGATGGCGACGGCCTTGGTGAGGAAAGTCGGGAAATGAGAATCCACAACACGCTATCGGGACAGAAGGAAGAATTCACGCCGGCAGGCGATCCGGTAAAGATGTATGTCTGCGGGGTCACGCCCTACAGCGATTGCCATATCGGCCACGCGATGAGCTACATTATCTTCGATACGGTCAGGCGGTATCTGAAATACAGAGGATACAACGTCAAATACGTGCAGAACTTCACCGACATCGACGATAAGCTCATCGCCCGCGCCGGCGAATCGGGCACAACGGTGAAAGAGCTGGCAGAGGGACTCATCGCGCAGTATTTCGAGGATATGGATGCGCTGAACATCGGGCGCGTCGATATCTACCCCAGGGCGACCGAGGAGATACCGAAGATCGTCGAGGTCATCGGCGGCCTCATCGAGAAGGGGCACGCCTATGCGTCGGACGGCGATGTTTACTTCAGCGTATCCAGCTTCCCCGAATACGGGAAGTTGAGCCATCGTAATCTGGACGACATGATGTCGGGGGCTGTTTGCGAGGACGCCGGAGGGAAGAAAGACGCGATGGACTTCACGCTGTGGAAGGGCGCTAAGCCCGGCGAGCCGCAGTGGGACAGCCCGTGGGGGCCCGGCAGGCCCGGCTGGCACATCGAGTGCAGCGCCATGTCGCTCAAGTACCTCGGTGAGACCATCGACATACACGGCGGCGGCAACGACCTGGTCTTCCCGCACCACGAGAACGAGATCGCCCAATCGGAGGCGTTCACCGGTAAGGCTCCGTTCGTTAAATACTGGATGCACAACGGCCTGCTCCAGCTCGGCGACGAGAAGATGAGCAAGTCGCTGGGCAACCTCATCACGATCAGGGAAGCGCTCGTCCGATACTCGCCCGACGCCATTCGTCTATTCATCCTCAGCTCTCACTACCGCAGCCCGCTTACCGTGACCGATGAGGGATGGGACGCAGCCGGGAAAGGCGTCGAAAGATTACGCCAGGCATCTCGACGCGAGGGCGGGGACAAACCGTCGACTATCGATATCGATATCTATCGCAAACGCTTCATCGAGTCCATGGATGACGATTTCAACACCGCCCAGGCCGTCGCCGCTGTCTTCGACCTCGCCCGCGACATCAACCGCGCCGCCGAAGACGGCATGTCGATAGCCGACGCGCAGTCGCTGCTTATCGAGCTGTGCGGCATTCTAGGGCTGACGCTTGAGGAAAAAGAAGTGCAACTGGATGCCGCACCCTTCGTCGAGCTGGCTAAGGAGTGCGGTGTCGATATAGCCGATGAGACCCGACCGGCGTCACACTACATCGACCTGCTCATGCAGAAGCGCGCCGAGGCGAGGAAGTCCAAGGAGTGGGCGCTGGCGGATAAAATACGAAACTCACTGGCAGGAATTAATATAAATCTTGAGGACACGCCTCAGGGAACGATCTGGCGGTATAAGAGGTGACGCGGTGAAAACCACCGAATATATTGGGGTGGCATTAATAGCTCTTTGCATACTGGGTTTCGGCGGCTGGGGCGCCGCCAGTTTCTTTGCCGATCCGTTGATTCATATCGGGCTCAGGGCGCTGGCGGGTATCGGGCTGTTAGGATTTGTCCTGCTTCTGGCCTACGTGGTGATCGACAGGGTCAAGAAGGCGCGCAGGGAGCCGGATGATATCAGGGAGGTGAAACATTGATTATCGTGACTTCGGAGCAGATAGAGGGTAAGAAGATCGTTAAGACGTTCGGGTTGGTCAAGGGCAGCAGCATAAGGGCCCGGCATGTGGGCCGGGACTTCGTCGCCAGCCTCAGGACCATCGTCGGCGGCGAGATTCCGGAGTATACCCAGCTGATGGCGCAAGCCAGGGACGAATCCGTCCAGAGGATGGTCAAGCAGGCGGAGGATATGGGCGCGAACGCTATCGTGGCGACGAGGTTCGTTACATCGATGGTGATGCAGAACGCCTCTGAGATACTGGCCTACGGCACGGCTGTAGCGGTCGAGTAGTCTCAGCCCATAATCGAAGACTGTATGCTGTTGAAGGTGTTCTCTACCTTTCGACGCAGTGAGGAACGACACGCCGAGTAAAAAGGTAAGCATGAGAAGGAACAACCCATTGCGGATGTTGACAAACCCACCTTCGATTAACACCCTGTAAAAACGCCCTGTTAACAATTTAACTTACACCCGTAAGCCCCACTTCTGGAAAAAGGAGCCGCTTTCATGATGAAACTAAAATACTCCGCAAAGTTAATTTCGTCCGTCATCGCCATCGCTCTGATATTATCCTTAACTGCATCCGTCATAATTACTACACAGGACGACTCGCAGGTTGCTTCCGAGGGATCGTGTCCCTCGGGTTGCGAATGTATGAGCGACGCAGCGGCGGAAGAACAGGGCCTGGAGCTTTGCAACGGAGAATCGACACAATGTCTGCTCTCGTCAGGGCTGGCGGCCCCGGAATACGGCCACTGCTACCAGACAGCCGAGGAGCCCGCCGAGTGTCCCAACGACTGTGTATGCCTGTCCCAGGAAGACGGGAAAGCTTCGGGCTACGAGCTGTGCAACGGGGTGGAGACCGAGTGCGTAATGCCGACGGGAGCCACGGGCAAGTGCTACGAGGTCACCTGTCCCGAAGGCTGCGCCTGTGTTACCGAGGCGGTCGCTACGACTGAGGGTTATCAAGGGTTGTGCGACGGCAAGCAGACGCTGTGCGGATACGATGATTCAGACGTCCCTCAGTATTGTTATATAGAACCGGCTGATTTCGGTGAAGAAGACATCGACCTAAGTCAGATACGCCTACCGAGCGGTGAGATTAGATTTACAGCGAATACCAGTTATCCTGTAGGCAAGATCGAGATGATGATAGGTGGAATCGAAGTAAAGGAATGCTCCGGCGGCTATTGCGAATACACCGGCGGCCCGTATACGTCGCAAGAGGTTCCCGCCTTCTCTGCGGTATTCTATGACGAATATAATAACCCGTTAACGATGGCGGACTATCTGCCTGACGAGATAACTACAACTATAGAGGATTTCCCGCAGCTCGGGGACTTCGAGCCCTGTCCGTACTGCCCCGAGCCGGAGGAGGGCTGGGGCGAGTGCACGGGCGAGGCGTGCAGCGGCGCCGATTTCGCGGATGTTTACGATCCGTGGAGCTGGGTACAACTCGATAGCTGTAACTATGTGAACCACTCATTGACCGCGACACAAATAAACCTCGGAGAGGGAATGTCGGCAACGCTCCAGATCACGGATCCCATAGTCGACTACTGCATAAACGGCACCCACATCGCTCTGCACTGGTGCCGGAACGGAGTGAGAATCGTCGAATATATATATGAATGCCCCTACGGTTGCGACAGCGGCAGATGTATATGCTCGGATACGGACGGGGGAATAGACCTTTACGAATACGGCGGAGTGCGCGATGGAGCGAGTTCGGTCCTTTCAACCGCTACGGACTACTGCCTCAACGACGAGACGCTGAGGGAGTACTACACGGAAACCGACTACGATAATAACACCTGCACGATAAAGTATATGGACTGCGAATGCCCCGGCGTATGCGAGAACGGCGCGTGCCACGGCACCTGCGATGACGGAATACAGAACGAGGGCGAGCTCGGCATAGACTGCGGCGGCCCCTGCTTCAACGCCTGTGAGTACGACAACGGCTGGTACGCCCAGAACTACGGCTTCAAGTTTTCGAATCCCGCCGGTACGGAACTCTCTTACGGCGATTGCTGGAGCGGATCCCGGCATTGCTCAACGGGCTACGGCAACTATAAGGATACATTCGGGAACTGCGAGGTATGCATATGCAATCCGGTCTTTCGCTGCTGCAGCGGCTGGCACGTACATGCCGGTTCATACTACCTCATATACAGATATGCCGGGGCCTCCGCCGGACAGTGTACCGGAATGAGCCTATCCAGCTTGAGGTTCTACTATGGAGATCAGGCCTCTCAGGACTACGACTCATCCGCCGACGAGGTGACAGACCTGGAACACACGGGAACACTGAAGAACAATATCGCAGCGCGGCAGGGTAAAGTGGTCTCCGGTGAGAACATCGACCACTACCTCTTCCATCCCAGCTACTGGGGAGCCAACGACGTTTTAAACAAGGTGGAGAACGCCCTGGATAACGATCCCCCGGACTACGGCATGATATTCATGATAGAGGACAACGGCTGGGGAGGCTGGCAAAACACGGTGCGTCAGACGTCGTGGGCACATACGGTGGTGGCGACTTATGTCGAGCAGATCAGCAGCGATATAACAAGGATATACATCTACGATCCTAACGTACCGATGGCGGAGAACCCCACAGCGGACAGCCCGTACGTCAACGTTAACAACTCCCCGTACATCGATATCAACACGCAATCTAATTCGTACACCTATATCGACGATCCCAACGACCCAACGTTGGACAGCGAGGGCGAGTGGATCAGCAATTCCAACGACGAGCTTTTCGACAGGATAGGATACATGCAGTATTCGAAGCTGGGCGACGATGTCGATATACCTTGGGAGTGGGACCTGCTGCTCATCGGCATACTCGGCGCGCTGGGCTCGGCCGACGCACAGGTGGAGGACGGCGACGGAGCGACCCTTGGTTTTAGCGAGGACGGGAGCAGTATTGCGACCATAGAGGACGGGATGATCCTGCCGGCCTACGGGGATCCGGGCGCGGAATTCCCCACCGTGTTTGCCCTGCCCATGGGAGATTACA
>JAYEHL010000173.1:0-9871 GCA_034659515.1 Chloroflexota bacterium
GCAGGGCTGGATTGTACATCCGCCATCTTGATCGGTGAATACGTAGGGGGTACCGGTTCCTTCGGCGTAACGCTGAGCGTCCACAGCGGTATCGGTACGATGCCGTTGGCTCTCTTCGGCAACAGCGCCCAGAAGAAAAAATATCTCCCGCCCCTTGTCAATGGTGAGAAGATCGGAGCCTACGCCTTAACCGAGCCGAAATCAGGCACCGATGCGCTATCGATCGAGACCAGGGCAAGGCTTTCGCCTGACGGCAAATATTACATTCTCGACGGTACGAAGCAGTTCATTACCAACGGCGGGATCGCCGATATATTCTTCACCTATGCCAAAGTCGACGGCGATAAGATGACCGCCTTTGTGGTAGAGCGTGGATTCGAGGGAGTATCCACCGGGCCGGAGGAGGGCAAGCTGGGAATACGCGGTTCCTCTACCACCAACCTGTTCCTCGACAGCGCAAGGGTTCCCGCCAGGAATATAATATTCGAAATCGGCCGGGGGCACGTAGTGGCTTTCAATACCCTCAACATCGGCAGGTTCAAGGTGGCCGCCGGTTGCGTGGGGATGGCCAAACAGGCCCTGGAGGACTGCATCGCATATGCTAGAGAGAGGGTGCAGTTCGGCAGACCGATTTGCCAGTTCGGGCTGATACAGAGCAAGATCGCCGGCATGGCGACAGATATATACATGGCCGAGAGCATGCTTTACCGCACTTGCGGTCTCATCGACGGTGCGCTCTCCACTATAGACCGTAATGCAAAGGACACCGGCAAGCAGTATGCGAAGAGTCTATCGGATTACGCTATCGAATGCTCGATCAACAAGATATACTGTTCGGAGATGCTTGCGCGTGTGACCGACGAAGCGGTGCAGATATTCGGGGGTTACGGATGCTGCGATGACTACCCTGCAGAGAGGTTGTACCGCGACTGCCGAATCTTCCGCATATACGAGGGCACGAACGAGATAAACCGGGTCATCATCGCCGGACGGCTGTTAAAGAAGGTAATAAGCGGCGAGATAGATACTTCATCCGCGGCGGTGTTAGGAGACTCTACCTCTGTGGATGCCGGCCCGCTGGGATACCAGCAATCCCTGTTGCGTAAGGCCAAGGAGATGTTCCTGCTTGCCTTTGACGCCGCGATGGCGAAATACGGCGATGCTATGGATGAAGAGCAGGAGATAATGGGCATGATCAGCGATATGGCTATAGATATCTACGCCGCGGAGAGCGGCCTGCTGCGTGCTCTCAAGTCTATCCGGAACTTCGGCGAGCAGCCTTCGTTTGCGAAGATATGCATGGTGCATCTCTATATGAATGCATCTGTATTTCGGATCGCGGACTGCGCGCAGCAGATACTCGCGGCGGTGGCGGCAGGGGAAACGCTCGAAACAAAGATGGAGGCATTGAGAGAAATATCAAGATTCACACCGGCAGACAGCATTCGGGCGAGACGCATTATCGCCGAAAGAGCAATAGAGGCGAAGCGATTCACCTGCTAGTCAGGGGAACAGCTCGCCGGACCCGGGATGGGCAAATGTACATGACTTCGTGATGTTAAGAACGATATAATAGGTAGAGCAGGATAGAATTGCATGCATTTTGAGGCGGATGTTGAGGGATATCGATAAAACAAAAAAACAACTCGTAGCTGAGCTGGAAGAAATGCGCCAGCGTATAGACCGACTCCTTGCTTTACAGCAGGCAAGCCCTTCCATCCAGAGCACCCTGGACCTGAAAAAGGTGCTCAGGCAGGTAGCAAAGGCAGTGGTGGTCGATCTGGAATATGACCACTCCTATATACTCCTGGTTGACGAGAAGAAGAATGTGCTGCAAGGAACGGCTTTTTTTACCAGGGAGGGCAATCAGCTGCAAGAGAAGGTCGCCAGGGTGGAGGAGGCTACATCCCAAAAAATCACGCAGATGAAGTTCGCGGCCAGGGACTACAGCCGCATGATGAGCAATGCGCTGGATGGACGCGCCACGATAACGCATGACCTTTACGAGATAGCTTCGCCCCCACTCACCAGAGAACAATGCAGAGCCGTTCAGGAAATTATCGGGGCGAAGACGATGGTGGGGATACCGCTGTTCGTACGAGACCGCTATGCGGGCAGTATCCTTGCTTTCACCACGCAGGAAAATGTGACGCCGCAGGATATTGAGCCCCTCTGGTTCCTTTCCAACCAGGCCAAAATCGCTATCTTTAACGCCTACCTGTATCAAGCCGAGAAGAAGATGCGGGAGGATATGGGCTTCTACCTTAAACTAGTGAACAAGGCTCAGGAGGAGGAGCGTAAACGCATCGCCAGGGATCTCCACGATGACACCACCTACGAGCTGGTGTCACTCTCCCGGCGCCTGCACCGGCTTATGTCGGTCAAGGACGAATCGCCGGAGCGGATCGGCCCGCTTCTGAACGAGGCGCAACAGGACATCGATAGGATACTGGAGGGTATCCGCCGGTTCTGTCAGGAACTCAGGCCCTCTATCCTGGATGATCTGGGGCTTATCCCCGCCCTGGAGTGGTTGGCATCCGAGTTCACAAGCCAGTCCGGCATCGACATAGCCGTGACGATGTCCGGCACGCATCGCCGCTTTAACCCCGATGCCGAACTGGCGATGTTCCGCATCGCGCAGGAGGCGCTGTGGAACTCATGCAGGCATTCCGGAGCGTCGAAAGCATGGGTCAGCATTGAATACTACAACGGTAAAGTCATAATGCGTGCCGGCGATGATGGCAAAGGTTTCGATATGCCGGAGAATCTTACCGATCTGGCCGGCTCAGGGAAGCTAGGGTTGACAGGGGTAAAGGAGCGGATACAGCTCCTTGAGGGCGCCTTATCGCTGCAATCGGAGCCGGGCAAAGGCACGACCTTATCAATCGAGGTGCCGATATAATGTCTCGCTGTATCAAGAAGATAGTTCGGAAGAGGCATTCCGAGGCTGTCCAATGAATAAGATCAGGGTCTTACTGGCTGAGGATCACGTGCTGATGCGGGAGGGCACCCGCGAGCTGGTGCAGTATGAGCCGGATATCGAGGTCGTCGGTGAGACCGGCGACGGCAAGGAAGCAGTTACTCTTGCCGGTAAGCTGCGGCCAAACGTGATAATAATGGACATCTCAATGCCGGGGCTGAACGGCATTGAGGCCACGCGGCAAATAAAGAAGCTCTACCCTGAGATAGCTGTGCTGGTGCTCACCGCGTATGATAACGACCAGTATATCTTCTCGATACTGGAGGCCGGGGCCGCCGGCTACCTGCTGAAGAACATCAGCCCCCACGATCTTATCGAGGCTATCAGAGCGGTCCGTGAAGGGGAATCGGTGTTCCACCCTGCCATCGCGCGGAAGGTGCTGGAGCGGCTGGGATCGCCGGATAAACCCGGTGACAGACCGGCGGTTGAGTCGCTAAGCCGGCGCGAGATGGATGTGCTCAGATTGGCAGCCAAGGGTATAAGCAACAAGGAAATCGCCGATAATCTCGTTCTCAGCCCCAAGACGATTAAGGTTCATCTGTGGAATATCTTCCAGAAACTGGGCGTCGGTTCCCGTACCGAGGCTGTGCTATACGCCATCAAGAAGGGATGGATAGAGATGGAAGAGATACCCTAAGCTATCCGCCTGCTCAAACAGGGGTGAGCTTATTTATCATTTAGTCGCCCGGTCAAGCGAAGCTTTGGTGGTCCCAGGTGACGCGAGTTCGAATGATTAATTTGAGCTAATTCAACTCAGCGTTCGAGTTCTAGTGATACATCGCCCTTCGCCGCCCCTAGCAACTCGCCCCATCCGAGCGCTGACATTACCACCGGCTCCCCCCCACTCCAAATTTGGAAAGCGGCCCGCAATCAAGTATAATTCAAATAAGAGAGCGACGACGATCTCAGGTAACCGGCGCGCTCGGACGAAGACCGCGGGTGTCTTCAAACGCGAAGGATGATGTCGATGCTGGCTTTTGGACCGGTCCCCTCCCGGAGGCTCGGGCGCAGCCTCGGAGTCAACAATATCCCCCCAAAAACGTGCACCTATGCCTGCGTGTACTGCCAGGTAGGCCGCACGACACGAATGAGCCTTGAGCGCCGGACATTCTATCCACCGGCGGAAATAATCGAGGCTGTCGAGCGAAAGCTGGAACAGGACAACGACGTTCGTTCATCGCTTGATTTCATAACATTCGTCGCCGACGGTGAGCCGACCCTGGACATCAACCTCGGGCAGGAGATCACCACGCTCAAGGATTTGGGATACAGGATCGCGGTTATCAGCAACGCCTCCCTTATCTGGATGCCCGAGGTGCGAGCGGAACTGGCGCAGGCGGACTGGGTGTCCCTGAAGGTCGATTCAGTGCAGGAAGGCACCTGGCGAAAGATCAACCGTCCGCATCGGAAACTATCGTTGGAGGCTATGCTGGATGGCATGCTCGTTTTCGCCCGCGATTTCACCGGCGAGCTGGTAACCGAGACGATGGCGGTACACGGAGTAAACGATGATGAGTCCGATCTGACAGACACAGCCGCATTTATAGGCCGGTTGCAGCCAGCCGGAGCCTACATCTCCATTCCGACCCGCCCCCCTGCGGAACCGTGGGTACAACCAGCAGGGGAGGAAGCGCTCCATCTGGCCTATCGCGTCTTCGAAGGGCACGTAGGAGATGTGGAACTTAATATAGAATACGAAGGCGACGATTTCGCAGCTACCGGCGACGCCGCCGCCGACCTATTGAGCATCACAGCCGTCCACCCGATGAGAGAAGATGCGGTCTTCGGACTGCTGGAGAGAGCCGGTGCCGATAAGGGCTTAATCGATGAACTGGTTGCCGGCGGGATGCTGGCCGGGGTGGAATACAGAGGACAGCGGTTCTACATCCGGCGTTTTTCCAGGTCAGGCCACGCGTAACCCGTCCGGCGGCTTTGCGGCGTACAAACACTATGGAAACCGATTCGATCGCCGGGAACGCCTTCGATTCCCCCTAACCCCCGGATTTGGAAAGCGCCCCCGCAATCAGGTATAATTCGGAAGGACGCTGCTGTTTAATTCGATAACCGTATCGATCACCGCGCCGATGTTTATCGGTAGTTAATCGACAGGAGCTAAGGAAGAACGAAAATGCCGCATCACGAAATTCTTAAGACAATAGGCCAGCAGCTCGGGCGCCGCTCGTGGGCCGAGCCGTGGAAGATCAAGATGGTCGAGCCGCTGCGCATGATCAGCCGCGAGGAGCGCGAGAAGGCGCTGGTCGATGCCGGATTTAACACCTTCCTCCTCAAGTCCGAGGATGTGTACATCGACCTGCTCACAGACAGCGGCACCAGCGCTATGAGCGACCGGCAGTGGTCCGGCATGATGCTCGGCGACGAGGCCTACGCCGGCAGCCGTAACTTCTACAATCTCGAATCCGCCATCAGGAACTATTATGGTTACGAACATATCGTGCCCACGCACCAGGGCCGCGGCGCTGAGCACCTCATCAGCCGCACGGCCATCAAGCCCGGGCAGTACGTGCCGGGCAATATGTATTTTACGACTACGAGGCTTCATCAGGAGCTGGCGGGCGGCGTGTTCACGGACGTCATCATCGACGAGGCGCACGACCCGCAGAGCATGCACCCGTTCAAAGGCAATATCGATCTGGTCAAGCTCGAAACCCTGATCGAACGCGAAGGAGCGGAGAAGATTGCCTACGTCAGCCTCGCCGGGACGGTGAACATGGCCGGAGGCCAGCCGGTGAGCATGGCCAACGTGAAAGACCTGCGCCGGCTGTGCGACCGCTACGGCATCAAGGTCTACCTTGACGTGACGCGCATGGTGGAGAACGCCTTCTTCATTCAGGAGCGCGAGGAGGGCTACGCGGACAAGCCCATCGCCGACATCCTCAAGGAGTTTTGCGGCTACACCGACGGCGCGTGGATGAGCGCCAAGAAGGACAGCCTTGTCAACATCGGCGGGTGGCTGGCGGTGAACGACGGTACTCTATTCGAAGAGTTGCGCAACCTGGTCGTTGTTTACGAAGGGCTGCACACCTACGGCGGGCTGTCCGGGCGCGACCTGGAGGCGATGGCCATCGGCATCGTCGAGTCCGTGCAGGACGACCACGTGCGTTCGCGCGTGGAGCAGGTGCGCTATCTGGGCACGCTGCTCACCGAGTGGGACATACCCATTGTGCAGCCGATCGGCGGACACGCCATCTTCCTCGACGCGCGGCGCTTCTTCTCGCACATGACGCAGGACCAGTTCCCGGCGCAGACGCTGGCCGCCGAACTGTATCTGGATTCCGGCGTCCGCACGATGGAGCGCGGCATAGCCAGCGCCGGGCGCGACCCGAAGACCGGCGACCACTATTACCCCAAGCTGGAGCTGACACGCGTCACCATCCCGCGGCGCGTGTACACGCAGGCGCACATGGACGTAGTGGCCGAGTCGGTGCGAGCCGTGTACGAGAATCGCGAACGCACGCGCGGCCTGAAAATGGTATACGAGCCGAAATACCTGCGCTTCTTCCAGGCGCGTTTCGAGCGGCTGTAACACTGGTCAACGTTCCGGCAGTATAAATCGACACCACGGGGTGTTCTTGAATTCAAGCTGCGGTAACCGCACAGATATCATGGCGAATATGACGATTGAGTTACGCTGAAGAAAGGCTATTATTAATGACGAACGTAGCAATTATCCGTTGTTCAAAGAATGTGGAGCAATGTCCTTTGACAAACTGTTTCCGGTGTTTAACCGGCAAAAAAGAGGGGTTTGCAATATACGACGACTGCAATCTGATGGGAGTCTTTACCTGCTCATGCCCCGGGGACGTAGCCGTCGATCTGACCGGAATACTCAAGGACAAAGGGGCTGAAGCGATTCACTTCTGCACCTGCACCTTCGCCGGAAAGGGCGATAACGGCTGGGTTATGGACGATGGCGGGTTCTGTGAGAATATCGATAAGATAATCGAGAGCGTATACGAGGAAACAGGCGTACCCTGCGTCAAAGGCACGGCGCATCTCCCCAAAGGCTATACCCTCCAGCAACGAGGTTAGCCGACTTTCACAAATTCCCTTTGCGCCGCGATAGTGCTAAAATGGCATAGTGACATCGATAGTGCTGGCAGGCGGCAAAAGCAATCGTCTCGGACGCAACAAAGCCCTGGAGAATTTCGGCGACCGAAGCCTCATCGAGCGTGTGATCGATACGCTTTCCCTACTGGGAGACGATATCATCGTGGTGACCGCAAAGCAGGACCAGCTTCCAAAACTCGGCGACGATATCGAATACGTGCTCGACAGCTATCCCCCGCTCACCGGGGCGAAGGTCGGCCTGTACTCCGGCATAAAGGCATCGACATCGTTCCATAGCCTGGCCGTGGCCTGCGACATGCCGTTCCTCAACATCGACCTGCTGCGATATTTAATCGATATTTCTGAAGGATTCAATGTCGTGATACCGAGAATCGGGGATAAGATCGAGCCGTTGCACGCCGTCTATTCCAAGAACTGTTTGCCGATACTTGAATCCCAGCTCGGTGAAGGCAGGCTCAAGATATCAAACCTGTTCGACGAGGTCGAAGTTAGATACGTCGACAAAGAGGAGATCGAGTGGTTCGACCCGCAACACCTGAGCTTCCTCAACGTCAACTCGGAGGCCGACCTGAGGAAGGCGAAATCAATAATCGAAAAGGTTGCACATGATTAGCGTAGAAGAGGCACTGGAAAGAGTCCTTAGTTATGTCAAGGTTCTCGACGCTGTCGAGACGCCCGTGCTGGAATGCCTGGGCCAGGCGCTCGACGAGGATGCTTATTCTTCGATCGACATCCCGCCACGCGACAACTCGGCGATGGACGGCTACGCCTTGCGAGTCGACGACATCATCGCTGCGTCTGCGTCATCACCTGTATGCCTCGACGTCATCGGCGAGAGCAAGGCCGGTGCGTTATGCGATATCGAAGTTAAACCGAATACGGCGATACGCATCATGACCGGCGCCTTTGTGCCTAAGGGGGCCGATACTGTGGTTATGTTCGAAGACACCGACGAGACGGAGCGCAAAGGGCAGCCGCTGAAACGTATCGGCATAATGCAAGCGACCGAGAAGGGCAAGAACGTTCGATACGCCGGAGAGGACGTCGCCGCCGGTCAGCTCGTATTGAAGCGCGGAACGGTACTGCGCCCCGCCGAGATCGGCGTTCTCGCATCGCTGGGGATAGACAGAGCGAAAGTAATACGACGACCGATCGTCGCGATACTGGCCACCGGCGATGAGCTGACCGAGTTGGGCCGGCCCCTGCCCGACGGTAAAATTTACAACAGCAACAGCTACAGCGCCGCGGCGCAGGTGCTGCGATATGGAGGCATCCCCAAGATTCTCGGCATTGCAAAAGACACCGCGGAAGACCTCGAAGCCAAGATCAAAGAAGCGCTCACCGCGGACATGCTGCTCACCACCGGCGGCGTCTCCATGGGAGACTACGATCTGGTGAAGGACATCCTGTCGGAGATGGGCGAGATATCGTTCTGGCGGGTACGGATGAAACCGGGGAAACCTTTGGCCTTCGGCACGATACAGGGAGTGCCGCACCTCGGGCTGCCAGGCAACCCGGTCAGTTCGATGATAACGTTCGAACTGTTCGCACGTTCGGCCATACTCAAGATGATGGGAAAGCCCGTCACGTCCAAGCCAACCGTCGAGGCAACATCCGAGAGTCACATCAAGAACACCGACGGACGCCGCGTGTACGCCAGGGCCATCGTGCGCAAGGAGGGCGATCGATACTACGCCAGCACCACAGGCCCGCAGGGCTCCGGTATATTGACATCGATGTCGATGGCCAACGCGCTGACGATCGTGCCGGAGGATGTCGATGCCGTTAGAGAAGGCGATACCGTCCGGGCCATAATGCTGGATTGGGAAGAGTAGGGGTGATTCGTGAATCACCCTCTGGATTACCCGATCAAGTCGGGTAATGACAGAGAAGGTGTCCTCGCAAGGACAGACCCTAAATAGAAGTGGTGTCCTTCCGCGGAAGGACCGGGGTTCTAGGGGTGTCCCCTATTTTTTTAAAATCCCCCAAGACTGGAGGATACAGGGGGTTGATTTAAGTCAGCAACATACATAATTACCAGCGAATCGACTTAATTACATCGAAGGAGTGTGCAACATGATGCCAGTTGTTTCTATAGTAGGACAAGCTAAGTCCGGCAAGACGACCTTGATCGAAAAGCTCATCCCTGAGTTGAAAAGCCGCGGCTACCGCGTAGCCACCGTCAAGCACACGCACCAGGACCTCGAACTCGACACGCCGGGCAAGGACAGCTGGCGATACGCCAGGACGGGCAGCGACGCCGTCGTCATAAGCACTCCTAAAAAGCTGGCGCTGATAGAGAGCCTTGAGCAGGACGCCTCGATAAAGGATGTGATACGATTGATAGGCGCCGATTTCGACATACTGCTGGTCGAAGGTTTCCACGACGCGCATGTGCCAAAGATAGAGGTGCATCGCGCCAAGACAGGCAAGGAGTTGCGATGTTCGACTGAAGAGATCAAGGCTATCGTCACCGACGAGCATTTCGATGTCGATTTGCCTCAATTCACGCTCGACGATACAGCCGGCATCATCGACTTTATCGAATCCAGGATAGTCGGCAAACGCGGCGATGAAACGATCCTGTTCGTGAACGGCGAGCCGGTCACCGTTAATCGTTTCGCTCAGGATATATTCGCTGCCGCACTACTGGGAATGGTGTCGACGTTGAAGGGCATCGACGAAGTAAAGAGCTTGGAGATATCGATCAGGAAGAAGGTCGGCTGAAACCCCCAGTCTATTTTACAAATCGATCCCTCGCTCCTCGAACGTTTCAAAATTGAGGGTTCTTCGTCTGCAATC
>JAYEHL010000174.1:0-9828 GCA_034659515.1 Chloroflexota bacterium
CTATTACGCACTCTTTAAATGGTGGCTGCTTCTAAGCCAACATCCTGGCTGTCTGTGCAACACTACCTCTTTGCCCACTTAGCCTATACTTAGGGACCTTAGCTGATGGTCTGGGCTGTTTCCCTCTCGACCGCGGAGCTTATCCCCCACAGTCTCACTCCCAGAGTCTCAAGCACTGGCATTCGCGGTTTGGTTGAGTTCGGTAAGCTTTTCGCCCCCTAGCACATCCAGAGCCCTACCTCCAATGCTCATCTCTGAGGCTGCACCTCAATGCATTTCGGGGAGAACCAGCTATCTCCAGGTTCGTTTAGCATTTCACCTCTATCCACAGTTCATCCCCCAATTTTGCAACATTGGTGGGTTCGAGCCTTCATTCAAGGTTTACCTGAACTTCACTCTGACCATGGATAGCTCACCTGGCTTCGGGTCTAATCGATGCAACTATTGCGCCCTATTCAGACTCGCTTTCGCTACGGCTCCGTCGCTTAAACGACTTAACCTCGCTACACCGATTAACTCGCCGGCTCATTCTTCAATAGGCACGCCATCAGCCCGACAAGCGGACCTTTGACGGTTTGTAGGCACACGGTTTCAGGTTCTATTTCACTCCCCTCCCGGGGTTCTTTTCACCTTTCCCTCACGGTACTAGTTCACTATCGGTCGTCAAGGGTATTTAGCCTTGGGATGTGGTCACCCCAGCTTCCCACAAGATTCCTCGTGTCCCGTGGTACTCAAGAACATGGAAGGAGCCTCACCCTTTAACCTACGGGATTGTCACCCTCTATGATGGGACTTTCCAGACACCTTCGGATAGGGATACGGTTTGTAACTCCTTGCCCCTACTCGGATCGGGACATCCATGCCTTACAACCCCGCAACTGCATAGGCTCCGAGACCGTTAAGCAATTGCGGTTTGGGCTGTTCCCCGTTCGTTCGCCACTACTAAGGGAATCTTTTCCTTTCCTCGGGGTACTTAGATGTTTCAGTTCCCCCGGTTCCCCCTTCCTAGCCTATGTGTTCAGCTAGGAGTATCCTTCCTCTAAGAAGGATGGGTTGCCCCATTCGGGAATCCCCGGCTAAGCTTGATAGACAGCCAACCGAGGCTTATCGCAGTCTTTCCGCGCCCTTCATCGGCCCTTGACGCCAAGGCATCCACCATGCGCCCTTAATAACTTGACCTACACTAACAGATGGGTATACCTCAGTTTATTTTGCGACTATATTCAGTTTTTAAGGTGCCTATCACAACAAGAGGCGGCTTGATGACAGCCGCCTCTGAGCGTACATCATGCCCTAACTAATTACATATTCAGATTGGCCTCAATTAGCCTTATCACTGGCAAGTATGATAGCATACAAGATTATAGCTGTCAACACCTATGGCATCCAAGTTGGATATCCATCATAATTGGAATTATAAGTCAATCTCGTCTCGTTTGAGCCGTCTGCGTCGATTACATATATCTCATAGCTACCAACGCGGTCGGAAACGAAAACGATACGCGTTCCATCCGATGACCAAGCCGGATCCTGATCCAAGTAAACATTATTAGTCAGCCTCTTCAAGTTCGTACCATCGGGATGTATAACGTAAATATCCGAACTGGTTTCAACATGACTTCCATCGAGATATGAAATAAAGAGTATCATGCTGCCATCAGGCGACCACATGGGATGATCATCGCCCACTGAATTATAAGTCAACCTAGTCTGGCCGGAACCGTCCGCGTTCATCACGTATATCTCACTATTTCCATCACGGTCGGAAACAAAAGCTATTCTAGAGCTGTCGGGAGACCAAACCGGCCAACTATCGCCGCTTGTGGAAAGGCTTCGCTGACTCGATCCGTCGGCATTCATTAACCATATTTGGGCATAGCCCCCCCGAAACGAAGTAAAGGCGATTTTGCTGCCATCGGGCGACCACCTAGGCGTCTCATCACTGCCCACGGTGAGTCTTGTCTGATCGATGCCGTTGGCATTCATGACGAAAATCCCGTGCTCGTAATCCCGGTATGCTTCGAAAGCGATATTTGTCCCGTCAGGCGACCATGCCGGATTTCCATCCTCACCTGTGGTCAGCCTCATCTGAAACGACCCGTCCGCGTTCATCACAAACAGTCCATGATAACCGTCGCGAAACGAGTAGAACACTATCTCGCTGCCATCCGGCGATAGCACCGGAAACTCGTCCATAGCTTTGTTATCGGTAAGATTCTCCGGATTCGACCCATCGGCGTTCATCGCATAGATTTCATAGCTCCCCAACTCAAACCAGCGATCTGAAACAAACATAATCCTGTTCATCACAGGGACCTCGGTTGGCGTCGCTGTCGGTTGCAACGTAGGAGTGGACTCCGGGCTCGGGCCCGGCTCAACCGATCCACCACAGGCTAAAGGTATAAGCGCCAACGATACTATACACAACGCTACAACTGTTAGTCCGTATGCTCTACCCATGTATCACCTCCACAATGCCCGCGCACTTACAGAATCGGTAAGTATCGTTTGATTTCGTAATCGGTGACCTGAGTGCGATATAGATTCCATTCGATCTTCTTATTCTGTATGAATGTATGGAAAACGTGCTCGCCGAGGGCTTTTCTCAAGAGATCGCTTCCTTCGGCATGGTAGATAGCTTCTGACAGGCTGCCCGGCAGTGTACCTATCCCCCTTCGCTTCCTCTCCTCATCCGCCATAACATACACGTTTTCCTCCACAGGCGTGGGGAGCTCATAACCCTTCTCAATCCCCTCGAGGCCCGCAGCCAGCATTACGCTGAATGCAAGGTACGGGTTACAAGCCGGGTCAGGGGAACGATACTCGAGTCTGGTCGCGTACTCCTTCCCGGGTTTGTACTCCGGTATGCGTATCAGATCCGAGCGGTTCCTGCGCGCCCACGAAACGTAGACCGGTGCCTCATATCCCGGCACCAACCTCTTATATGAATTGACCCACTGGCTGGTGACGGCAGTGATCTCCACGGCATGCTTGAGCAATCCGGCCACGAACTGTTTCGCCACCTTAGACATGTGATACTCATCCTTCGGATCGAAGAAGGCATTGCGATTACCCTTGAACAGGGACTGGTGCACGTGCATGCCGCTGCCGTTCACCTCCGCTATGGGCTTGGGCATAAAGGTGGCGTAATACCCGTATTGCTGCGCCACCTGCTTGACCGCCAGTCGATAGTTCATTACATTATCGGCCATCTTCAGCGCTTCATCGTATCTGAGATCGATCTCGTATTGGGAGGGAGCGACCTCATGATGTGAGAGCTCAACCTTAACACCCATAGCCTCAAGGGCTAATATGATCTCACGACGCATATTAGAGCCGACATCTTGAGGTATCATGTCGAAATATCCCCCCTGATCCACGGGGTCGGCACTCTCAGAGTTCTTAAAAATGAAGAACTCCAGCTCCGGCCCGACGTAATACGTATAACCGAGATCTCTGGCTCGCTTAAGATTCCTTTTGAGCACGTATCGGGGATCCCCCTCAAACGGATCGCCCTCCGGCTTTTGAATGTCGCAGAACATTCGAGCCACTGCGTACTCCTTCGGCCTCCAGGGTATCAGACAAAATGTAGCGGGATCGGGCATCGCCACCATATCGCTCTCATCTATGCGGGCGAAACCTTCGATGGACGAGCCGTCGAAGCCCATCCCGTCCTCCAGCGCACGCTCCAGCTCCTCGACGGTAATGGTTACGCTCTTCAGGAAACCGAGGATATCGGTGAACCAGAGCCTGACGAACTTCACCCCATTATCCTTAGCCATTTGCATAACTTTTCCCTTGGCCGATTCAATGCGTTTCGCCATATTCTTTGCCCTCCCAAAAAGTTAGCTCAGCTTATACTTCCGAGCAATGCTTTGTCAATATCAATCGCAAAGCCCGGGGCACACCACCAATATCGGCGACCGAATCCACGCTCCTCCAAGAATCGATACCCGAAGCGAACTCCACGATCGCCTGCACCTGATCCGGAGCCACCTCAAGAAGAACGAGACCTCCGGGCCGAAGCCGCTCGGGCGCGCCAGCGATCAGCCTGCGCACAACGTCGAGGCCGTCCTTCCCGCCGGACAGGGCGACGCGAGGCTCGTGTTCTCGAATCTCTTCGCACAGTCCGTCCATATCGCCATCCCGGACGTAAGGAAGATTGGCGACGATGACGTCCATCGCCTCGGGAAGCTGTGAGAGAATATCGCCCTCAAGCAGCTCTACACCAACGTTGTGGCGGAGGCAATTCACTTGAGCGATCTCCAGCGCCCGCGCGGAGATGTCCACGGCGTATCCCCGCGCCCGCGGCAGCGACACCGCCAGCGATACGGCGATGGCGCCGGAACCCGTCCCGATATCGGCGATAACGGGATCGCCACAGGGAAAGTTACGCTCGACGAAGGCGATAACCTCCTCAACCAGCAACTCCGTCTCAGGACGAGGGATCAGCACCTCAGGGCCAACGTAAAAATCCAGACCGAAAAACTCCCGACGGCCCGTTATATAGGCAAGCGGCTCGCGCCTGAGACGGCGGTCGACCATCTCCGACAATGTGACTCGGCGCTCCGGCGATAGATCATCCTCCAGCGCCACATACAGCCCGGCGCGATCGAGGCCCAGAACATGCATCAACAGCAACTCTGCCTCGAGGGGAGCTTCTTCTACGGCATCGATCGCAAGGTTGGTAGCAACGCCACGTAGGGCCTCCTTGACCTTCACGATACCCCCAACAGCCTCGCCTGCTCGTCAGCGGCCAGCGCGTCGATGAGGTAATCCAGCTCGCCACCAAGTATCGCATCGATATTGTGTAGCGTCAGTCCTATACGATGATCGGACACTCTGCCCTGCGGAAAATTATAGGTGCGTATCTTCTCGGAACGATCGCCGCTCCCAACCTGAGAGCGGCGATCGGCGGAGATCTCCTGCTCCTGCCGTGTCCTTTCCTGATCGAAGAGGCGGGCGCGCAAAACCGCCATCGCCTTGTTCTTGTTGCGCAGCTGGGAACGCTCGTCCTGGCAGACGGTAACGATGCCCGTCGGGATATGAGTGATACGCACCGCGGTGGCCACCTTGTTCACATTCTGTCCACCGTGGCCCCCGGCGCAAAAAATATCGATCTTGAGATCATCAGGGCTTATGCTTATGTCAACTTCCTCCACCTCGGGAAGAACGGCCGCGGTGGCGGTGGAGGTGTGAATACGCCCGCTCGATTCGGTAGCCGGGACCCGCTGCACCCGATGCACCCCACGCTCGTACTTATAGCGGCTGTAAGCGCCCCTGCCCTTCACCTCGAAAATGATCTCCTTGAACCCGCCGACACCGCTCTGGTTGCTGTCGATAACCTCCACGCCCCAACCCTTTGTCTCAGCATAGCGGGTGTACATGCGGAACAGGTCCGCCGCGAACAATCCGGCCTCGTCGCCGCCGGCACCGGCGCGGATCTCGACGATGACGTTCTTATCATCATTCGCATCCTTGGGCAGAAGCGCCACCCTTAATTCAATTTCAAGCTCGTCCTTGCGAGAGCCGAGACTTTCCATCTCCTCCTCGACAAGCGCCGCCATCTCCTCATCCAACCCCTTCCCCTTCATGGCGCGTGTCTCTTCCAGCCCTTGCAGCACTTTCTTGTACTCGCGGTATCTAGCCACGACATCGCTGATGCCGGACTGCTCCTTCGCCAAGACTTGCAGCCTCTCAACATCGGAGACGATATCGGGATCGGACATGAGCCGGTTCAGCTCCTCGTAGCGATTCTCAAATGTATCAAGTTTATCCAGCATAGTCGCAATCCAAACACCTTATCGATAAAGGTCTACCGATCATTACAAAGGTAATGCCGATATAAGCCAAATCCTTCGACATCCTTTCTAAAATAACAAAAAAGAACCCCAGCAGGGGCTCTTTTCACTCTGCACACCTAACCCTGAGTCAGTAGACTAAGTACCTCGTCTACCTCTACCTCCCACTGCTCGCCCTCCGCCATATCCCGATATGTAACCGTGCCGTTCTCCACCTCATCATCGCCGAAGATGAAGGCGAATGACACCCCGATGTTGTTCGCCTGCCGCATCTGCGCCTTAAGACTCTTCGCGCCGTAGCTGATATGTACCGGTATGCCGGCACGACGCATCTCCGCAGCCAGCTTGAACGCCGCAGCCCTGGCTTTTTCCCCTGTATAAGCGATGTAAATACCCATATCCTCGGGCGGCGGGGGTTCTATTTTCTGTTCTTTCAGGTTGATTACGATGCGATCAATGCCGACGGCGAAGCCTATCGCCGGGGTGGGTTTGCCTCCCAGCTCTTTTATCAGATCATCATATCGTCCGCCGCCACCGAGAGCGCTCTGCGAGCCGCTATCCGACTTCGGCTGTATCTCGAACACCGTACGCGTATAATAGTCCAGCCCGCGCACCAATCGATGGTTCTTTTTATACGGGACCTTCAGCAAACGCAGGTTCCTTGAAACGATCTTAAAATGCTCTTTGCAATCGTGACACAGGTATTTCTCGCTCTTAGGCGCGGCATTCGCCACAGTCTGACAGACGGACTCCTTGCAATCCAGCAGGCGTAACGGATTGCGTTTGAACCTTATCTTGCACTGGGGACAAAGATTATCGATGTGCTCCGAGTAGTATTTCTTAAGATTGTCGATATAGGCCGGGCGGCATGATTTACACCCGATGCTGTTTATATACAGGGTCAGCTTCTTCAGCCCCAGCTCCTTATAGAAGACCCATGCCATCTCGATCATCTCGACGTCGAGAGACGGGGCCGCCTCTCCGATAGCCTCCACGCCGAACTGATGATGCTGGCGATATCGCCCCTTCTGCGGCCTTTCGTATCGAAATATCGAAGCGAAGTAGTACAGCTTGACCGGCTGCTGCAGGCTCCCCATGCCGTGCTCGATGTACGCCCGGCAGACCGGCGCTGTTCCCTCGGGACGAAGCGTCATCTCTTGTCCGCTGCGGTCATCGAAAGTATACGTCTCCTTCTCTACGATATCCGTCCCCTGTCCGATGGTGCGCACGAAAAGATGCGCATCCTCGAAAACGGGGGTATCTATGCGCCCATAGCCATAGCACCTGCAAGTTTCGGCAGCCTTCTCTTCGACATACCTGTAATAACCCTGCTCCACAGGCAAGATATCTATGGTTCCCCTCGGCGCTTTGTACAAAACAAACTCCCTTTCACAGGCTAGAATACACTAGGGCAGGCAGGTTGTAAAGTACACTCCCTCAGTTACACAAAAAACAACGGTGAAGTTAAATTAAGGCATAATTAGGGAAGCGAGGATTTCGGAACATGGAGGCCCGATTTCACAAGCCAAACCCAAAATACTTGAAATTAACATAAATTTATGCTATACTACTTGACATAGGTATCAGACTTCCGCATACTTGGACATGGTATGTGAAATCGGCTGGCACTGGCAATAGTATAATACATGAACATGTCTGGTTCGCAATCGGAGATAGAGGGTTACGGTTTTACTAACTGGTATCGGGATGAGTCAGGTGTTGTAATATACCATATGGCTTTCTCCCAGCCGGAAAGAGGGCTCTTCTGTCAATCAAACTGGCTAAGTTTATCTCCCTAACGACCGCGGCGGCGATAGCTCTCAACCTAGTTGGGGTGGCTATGCTGTCTTCACTCGCCCAGGCGGACCCCGGCTGGGGCACCGATTGGGAATACCGCATGTTGATAGAGATAACCGATAACTCCGGCTCCACGCTGACCGATTACCAAGTTCCCATCCTCATCGACACCGCTACCTTCAACTACAGCAAAGCCCGACCGGACGGAGGCGACATACGCTTTGGAACTACGAGCGGGATCGATTGCGATTATTGGATAGAGGAGTGGAACGCCACCAGCGAGTCCACGATCTGGGTGAAGGTACCTTCGATCCCCACCAGCGGAACGACAAGCATCTATATGTATTACGGGAACGCCAGTGTCACCTCTACGAGCAATAAAAATAATACGATGAATTTCTTTGAAACCGGTTCCCTGGTTTCTGCCGGCACGATCGATGAAGTTGGAGTTTATAACATTAGTTTAACCAAAAGCTACGATAATCCCGCTGTCGTTGCTCATGTAGCTACAAGGGGAGGAGGCCAATCCATAGACGTTAGAGCAAGAAATGTAGGAAGTAGTAGTTTCGAAATATTTGAGGAAGAACCGGACGATGAGGCTCACAACGATGAGACACTTAACTGGATAGTAGCTGAATCAGGTTCCTGGATAGGTATGGATGGGCAATTGAGAATTGAGGCAGGAGCCCATTCCACATCCTCCGTTCACGTAGGAGGAAACGCATTCGGCGGGGATTCAGTTAGCTTTGATAATTCATTTAATTCGACGCCTTCGGTTCTAGCTACCATCAACACCTACAATAATGGGGCTTTCATGTCAACCCATACCCATGGTCTAACCAATACAAGTTTTGTGGTTCAACAAGAAGCAGCTGAAACCGGGAAATCAGCATCCACAGAAACCATAGGATGGATCGCTTTTTCCGGGGATGCCGGAACGAACGATGGTATAAATTATGAAATCGGATATCACTCCCAGGATGGAGATACAGATGGCGTTGATAATACAGCGGAGTCAATTTCATACTCCTTTGCCGGCAATCCTTGCTTAGTTGTTCAAGGTTCCACCACAGGCGGAAGTGATGGTTACTGGACCAGAGGCGCGGGAACTTTTAGTTCAACCTCGGCTAATTTTTATGCAGAGGAAGATCAAGTCGGGGATACGGAGCGAAGCCACGCAGACGAGGGATTTAGTTGGGCGGCTTTTTATCCCCAAGGGAGTGTTGTCACGGTTCGCAAATACGCCTCCACCGAGCCTACGGTTAACCTGGGGCAGGAAGAGACAACCACAAGCTGGACGGACTACTTCGGCGGTACCGCTGCCATCTCCGCCTCCACCAATGTCGATGTGAGCAATGGCAATGTCGAACTGGGTCACATTGCGACAGAGCAAATACCGTTCTCCGACAGCTTCGAAATCGACCTCAGCAACTGGGACGACAATTACGCAACATCATGGTACATAGCAACCAACCGCTTCCACGACGGTTCGCAAAGCGTCAGGGCTAATAACAACAATGAGGGTTACCTGATCTCTGATGATATCGATTTGTCCGATGCAACGTCCGCCACAATAGATTTCTGGTTCAATAAAGACGATACCGAGGGTCAAGACTTCACACTTTACTTCTACGACGGAAGCAACTGGAATCTCATTTCGGAGCTTGACGGTTTGGGCGGCGATGACGTATGGCTGAACTATGATGATATGTCTATAGATATTTCCACCTATGGAACCTCCGATTTCCGCATACGTTTTGATGCCACACTTGGCTGGGGCGAGAATGTATGGGTAGATCAACTGACTATTACAAAAACCACAGAACAGTACAGCAATGCGGGCAGCATCACCTCTGTAAGCATCACGCCGTCCAACCTGCAATCATGGGGCACTTTTAGTGCCCTAGACAATAATCCTACTTTTTGTCTAAATTATAGTAAAACAATCTCTATAACAGGCACAGGGACAGCGCTAACGGATTATCAGGTCAACATACCGGTGACCTATACCTCTTGTATGAACGCCGATTTCTCAGACCTGCGTTTCAAGGACAGTTCAGGCACCATACTCAGCTACTGGATCGAAAGCTATGTGGCAAGCACATCGGCTCAAGTCTGGGTAAAAGTACCATCGATAACGGCAAGCGGGACAACGACAATCTATATGTACTACGGCAACGCGGCGGCAAGCTCGGCATCCAACGGGGAGGATACTTTCATATTTTTTGAC
>JAYEHL010000175.1:0-9787 GCA_034659515.1 Chloroflexota bacterium
GAATCGATGCGTGCCCCCAAACAAAAAAGGGGCGGCGCACGAGCGCCGCCCCTTTTCGATAGCGCTAAATCTGATCACTTCAGGCCGAGGAACGTTCTGGCGTTCTTGCCCAGGACGTTCTCTTTGGTCGTATCCTTGATCGGAAGATCCAGGAACTGGCCCTTTGTCAAACCAAGGCCATAGCCGTTGGAGCCGAACATGACCTTCTCGCGGCCACGGCTGCTGTTGAAGAACGATACGATATCCTGTGTCAGGTTGCGCGGGTTGTAGGCGGAGATATCGCCGTAGACGTTGGGATGACGGAAGATCATCGAGCACCATTCATCGACCCACGGGTATCCCGTGTGTGACATGTTGATCTTGAGGTTGGGGAAGTCGATGGCTACCTTGTCCACTTCCATCGGATGTCCTACCCAGCTGGGCAGAGGCTCGGCCGAGTGTCCGACCTGGAAACTGATAGGAATACCCAGCTCGCTGCACTTGGCATATACCGGATACAGCTTCGCATCGCCGAAGGACAGCCCGAAGGTGATGGGGTGCATGTAGACAAATTTGAAACCGTATTCTTTAACTGCCTTCTCGATGTCGCGCAAGCTATCATCGATGCGGAACGGGTTGTAGCTGGCGGCGCCGATAATGCGTCCCTTGCCCTTCTTCACCATCTCATTGATGGCCTCGATACCGTAGTCCATGATGAGCTGATGGTGGAAATAGTATGACCACATCTTTACATCAGAGAGACAGACATATTCGAAGCCCGTCTCGTCCATGGTCTTGACCAGGTCTTCCGGGGTGTCGTGGCCGGGCATGAAGCCCTGCTTCTTGATCGCCTTGAACTGCTCTCTCGACGGCGGCTCTCCGCCGAACTGGGTCTTAAACGTGCTTCGCGCCATGATCTTGAACTCTTCCCAATCGAACATGTACTCCTCGTAACCTGCCTCGGTGGGATAGTTCATCATATCTATCGAACCTGGAACTGACTTGAGATCTACTTCTTCCTTTTTCTCTGCTGGCTTGCCTTCTGCCATTTTACCTCCTTATTGTTTTACGTTTTATCCGGACTAAGCCTGTAACTCCGCAGCTCGAACGGTGTTGGCCATGAGCATCGTCGTCGTCATCGGGCCCACGCCGCCGGGCACCGGAGTGATTGCCTTAGCCTTTTCCCTTATTGAATCGAAGTCGGCATCGCCAACCAGAATCCGCTTCCCCTCATCAGTGATGCCCACTTCATTCACCCCGACATCGATCAACACTACCCCTTTTTTGACCATATCGGCGGTGATCGCCCCGGGCTTGCCCATCGCTGCTATCAAGATGTCCGCCTGGCGCGTGATCGACGCCATGTCCTTCGTGCCGGTATGAACCATCGTCACTGTAGCGTTAGCGTGCTTCTTCTTCTGAAGCAGGATAGCCATAACGGGCTTGCCGACAATGTTGCTCCGTCCACATATAACGACATGCTTCCCCTCAGGACTGTTGCCGCTTCGAACGAGCAACTCTTGGATGCCGCGTGGGGTGCACGGCACAAAATGTGGCTCCCCTGCCAAAAGCCTACCTGCATTAATCGGATGAAATCCGTCCACATCTTTTTCAGGATCGATGGCGTTTATAACCTTACTCTCATCGATGTGATCCAGCAGGGGAAGCTGCACCAGGATACCGTGGAACTTCGGATCGTCATTCAGTTCTGAAACCTTGGCGAGTAACTGCTCCTCGGTAGCGTTTTCAGGATATACGATGGTCTCCGAATAGATACCTAACTCTTCGCTAACCTTGCTTTTCCCTCTGACATATGACACCGAGGCCGGATCCTCACCTACCCGCACCATTACAAGCCCGGGGACGATACCCCTTGCTTTCAGCTCTTTCACTTTGAGCTTGAGCTCTCCGCGGATCTCCGCGGCTATCTTGATGCCAGAAATGATGTCCGCCGTCATTTCACGTTACCCTTGTTCTCTATCGCTCCTTTCCTTATATTCGCCTCCGAGACTAAACTAAAATGCGACCAGTATACTAAAGACACCATTGCCAAATTTACATTCGCCCAAGTTGAAATTATAGCATGGCATTTTATGAGAAAGCAACAATTGCACTACCAACCAGTCGGCTGATAGCTAGCTCGGGATATGATATACTATGCAGTGATATAAAATGCATGAAATCGGTATCGACCTCATAGAAATATACCGGGTGGAGGCGGCGCTGTCCCGCTGGGGCGAGCGTTTTCAGAATCGCGTGTACACCGCCGCCGAGCGCGAGCACTGCCGCGGCCGGGTGCCGGAGATGGCTGTCCGCTTCGCCGCGAAGGAGGCGGTGATGAAGACCCTCGGCACAGGGATGAAAGGCGTCGGATGGCGGGAGATCGAAGTGCTTAACAATGATGACGGCAAGCCGTTCGTGCGTCTGCACGGCCACGCGAAGCGCAAGGCCGACGAGATCGGCCTCCGCAATGTAGCGATCAGCCTGTCGCACTCGCGCGACTACGCCATCGCCTCGGTCATAGGGGAAGTGCAGTGAAAATAGTAACCACGGATGAGATGATCGATCTCGAAAGGCGCTCCTCCGATGCGGGAGTGCCGCCCGACATCCTCATGGAACACGCCGGGCTCGCCATCGCGCGGCACGTCAACGGGCTGCTCAAGGGCGCGGCGGGACGCGAGGTGCTCATCATCGTCGGCCCCGGCAACAACGGCGGCGACGGGCTCGTCGCGGCGCGCCACCTGCATGACTGGGGCGCTCGCGTCCATCTCTACCTGCCGATGGATCGCAAGGCGGACGACAAGAACTACCGCATAGTTAAGAATCAGGGTATACAAATAACCCTGGCCGGGGACGACAGGGGATTCGAAGATTTGTCCATGATCCTCTCGCTAACGGACGTGGTGATCGACGCCGTCTTCGGCACCGGCAAGCTGCGACCGATAGAGGGTACGATCATGGAAATATTGAACCGGGTCGGCGGCGCCAGAGATGAAAGACCCGCGATGAAAATCGTGGCCGTCGATCTGCCATCGGGCGTAGACTCCGATACAGGGGCCGCCGACCCGTCCGCCGTCGCAGCCGACATGACGCTCACGCTGGGCTATCCGAAAACAGGGCTATTTTATTTTCCCGGCAGCGATCTGCTCGGCGAGCTGGTCATCGCCGACATCGGCATACCGGCGGGCCTCGGCGACGAGATTCGAACCGAATTGATCACAGACGAATGGGTGCGATCGGTGCTGCCGAAGCGGCCGCGGAACGCGCACAAGGGCATCTTCGGCAAGGTGATGGTTTGCGCCGGATCGCTGCAATATATCGGCGCTGCCTACCTCGCGTGCGAAGCGGCCATGCGCGCGGGCGCCGGACTGGTGACGCTGGCGACGGCCCGCAGCCTTCATCCGGTACTCGCCGCCAAGCTGACCGAGGTTACCTACGCGCCGCTCCCTGAAACCGAGGCCGGGTTCATAAGTCCGGACGCCGTGCCGCTCCTGCACGAGCAACTCGCCGACTACGACGTATTGCTCATCGGGTGCGGCCTGAGCCGGCAGCACGGCACGGTCGATTTTACGACGCGGGTGCTGCTCGATATGCCGCCATCGATATCACCGAAGATCATCATCGACGCCGACGCGCTCAACGCGCTGGCACAGACACCGGATTGGTGGCAAAGCATAAGACAAGATGCTATACTTACTCCCCATCCGGGAGAGATGGGACGGCTGAGCGGACTTTCGATGGATGAGATATCCGGCGACAGGCTGAAGGTTGCGAGAGAGCACGCCGCTAAATGGGACAAGACGATTATACTCAAAGGCGCGCATACGATCATCGCTTCGCCCGACGGCGGGGCGATGGTAAACGGCGCGGCGATACCGGGACTCGCGTCGGCGGGCACGGGCGACGTGCTGGCGGGGATAATAGCAGGGCTGCTGTCACAGGGACTTTCATACATCGATGCCGCCACATGCGGCGTGTACCTGCACTCGACGTCCGCCGGGCGGGTGCAATCCGAGTTGGGCGACACGGGCATGATCGCCGGAGACCTGCTCCCGGCGCTGCCCAAAGTGATAAAGAGCATTAAGGAAAGGTAAGATGTTACTGGCCATCGATGTCGGCAATACTAATATTACAATCGGTGTGTTCGAAGGCGATAAACTGCGTTCCACCTGGGCTATCTCAACCGATATTCGTAAAACGGCGGATGAATACGCCGTCCTTCTGCTGAATCTGCTGCCGCGAGATGGCTTAGCGTTCGAAGACATCGACAACATATGCATCGCCAGTGTCGTCCCGCCGCTTCAATCGGTTATTGAGGAGCTCTGCGAGCTTTACATCAAGAAGTCTCCGCTGATCATCGGCCCCGGCGTCAAGACCGGCGTGCGCATACTCGTGGACAACCCGCGCGAGGTGGGCGCGGACCGCATCGTCAATGCCGCGGCCGCGCATAAGCTGTACGGCGGCCCGCTCATCATAATCGATTTCGGCACAGCCACCACCTTCGATGCGATATCCAAAAACGGAGATTACATCGGCGGGGTCATCTCCCCCGGCATCGTTATCGCCGCCGAGGCCCTTTTCAACCGCGCGTCCAAGCTGCCGAAGGTCGAGCTGGTGATCCCGGACCACGTCGTCGGCAAGAACAGCGTGGCGGCCATGCAGTCCGGTATCATGTTCGGATACGTAGGCCTGATCGAGAACCTCGTGGTGCGCATCAGCAAGGAACTGGGCGGAAAGGTCAAAGTGATAGCCACGGGCGGCCTTGCGCAGGTGATCGCAAACGAAACCGAGGTCATCGATGCAGTGGCCCCCCATCTAACACTGATAGGGCTTAAACTGACTCACGATCTGAATCTATAGGAGATTAGCGATGGTTAAGAACAAAACGATAGTCCTGGCCGTGACGGGCAGCATAGCGGTATACAAAGCCACTGACCTGGCCAGCAAGCTCACGCAGGACGGTGCGAAGGTCATCGTCGTCATGACCAAGGCTGCGCAGGAGTTCGTCAATCCCATGACGTTCCAGCGGGTGACCGACCAGCCGACGATAACCGACATGTTCGGACGCGCAACCGAGTCGGAGAACTGGCACATCTCGCTGGCGGAACAGGCCGATATCGTGGTGATCGCACCGGCGACGGCCAACACCATCGCCAAGCTGGCCGCGGGCATCGCCGACGATATACTGGGCTGCACCGTGCTCGCCACAAAGGCGCCGATCCTCATCTCCCCGGCGATGCACACCAACATGTACGAAAATACGATCACCCAGGAGAATATCAACAAGCTCAAGGCTAGGAGAATGATGTTCGTCGGCCCGGCGGAGGGCAGGCTGGCCTCCGGCGGATGGGGCCGCGGGCGCTTCGTAGAGATCGACGAGATTCGCGGCACCATACACCAGCTACTTGGACGATTTGGCGACCTGTCGAAGGTTAAGATACTGGTGAGCGCTGGCGGAACGCAGGAGCCGCTCGATCCCGTCAGGCACATCAGCAATCGTTCCTCCGGTAAGATGGGATTCGCCATTGCCGAGGCGGCGCGTGACCGTGGCGCCGAAGTTGCTCTTGTCAGCGCTCCCACCACCCTCGTTCCACCCGTAGGTGTGAGATTGATTAGGGTTCAGACGGCCATCCAGATGCGAGACGCCTGCATACTGGCCGACGCCGACGCCGATGTAGTCATTATGGCCGCCGCCCCCGCCGACTACCGCCCCAAGCTGAAATCGCCAGGGAAAATCAAGAAGGGGACGGAGACGCTGAACTTGGAGCTGGCCGAGAATCCGGACATCTTCGCTGAACTTAAGGGCAATTCCATCCGGGTCGGCTTCGCTGCCGAAAGTGAGAACCTGGTGAAAAACGCAAAAGAGAAACTGGAGAGGAAGAACCTCGATCTCATCGTGGCCAACGATATCACGCGCCCCGGGAGCGGCTTCGACGCCGACGATAACAGGGTTGTCCTCATCGACTGCGCCGGCAAGGTGGCCAAGCTTCCGCTCCTGCCGAAACAGGAGGTCGCGGATAAGATACTGGACCGGGTGGCCGCGCTGCTGGATGCGAAGAACAAGGCGAAGAGCAACATCAGTACAAAGAAAAAGACTAAATAGCCGCGCGATAACGCCCGCGGGCGAAAATCGATATACGTTAGAGAAAAGCGAGGAAATGGGTAACAAATTATCTGAGATACCGAAGGCATACGACCCGCAGAACGTAGAGACAAAGTGGTATCAAATCTGGATCGAGAAGGGCTACTTCACCCCCGCCATCGACCGCGAGAAGCAGCCCTTTGTGATTATCATGCCGCCGCCCAACGTCACCGGCGAGCTGCACCTGGGACACGCCCTCACCGCAACGCTGGAGGATATCATGACGCGCTGGCACCGCATGATGGGCGAGCCGACGCTGTGGCTCCCCGGCATCGACCACGCGGGCATCGCCACGCAGTTCGTGGTGGAGAAGGCGCTGGCGCAGGAGTGCACCTCGCGGCAGGAGCTCGGCCGCGAGCAGTTCCTCGAGCGCGTGTGGGAGTGGAAGGAGAAATACGGCAACAACATCGCCGAGCAGCACAAACGCCTCGGCGCATCGTGCGACTGGAGCCGCGAGCGCTTCACCATGGACGAGGGCCCGTCGAAGGCGGTGCGTACCACCTTCGTCAACCTCTACAACAAAGGTCTGATCTACAGGGGCGAGCGCATCATCAACTGGTGCCCGCGCTGCGTCACAGCGCTATCCGACCTGGAGGTGGAGCACGAGGACACCACCGGCAACCTGTGGTATGTGCGCTATCGATTGAAGGACAGCGACGATTTCATTACCGTGGCGACTACGCGCCCTGAGACCATCCTCGGCGATACCGCCGTGGCGGTGAACCCGAACGATAAGAGATATGTCGATATGGTGGGCAAGACCGCGATACTGCCCGTCATCGGCAGGGAGATACCGGTGATCGCCGACGAGGCCGTCGATCCCGCCTTCGGCACCGGCGCGGTGAAGATCACGCCGGCCCACGATCCGGTGGACTTCGAAGTGGGACAGAGGCACGGCCTGCCGACGGTAAACATACTCGAGCCGGACGGGACGATGAACGAGAATGCCGGCCCGTACGAGGAGTTCGACCGCTTCGAGTGCCGCAAACGCCTCGTCGTCGATCTCGAAAAAGAAGGCCTGCTGGTGAAGATCGAGTCGCACCAGCACGCCGTGGGCCACTGCTGCCGCTGCGCCACCCCCGTCGAGCCGTGGGTCAGCCATCAGTGGTTCGTCAAGATCGCCCCGCTGGCGGGCCCGGCCATCGACGCCGTGACCGACGGGCGCATCGAGATCATACCCGAGCGCTTCACCAAGGTGTACCTCAACTGGCTGGAGAACATCCGCGACTGGTGCATCAGCCGCCAGCTGTGGTGGGGACACCGCATACCGGTGTGGTACTGCGCCGACTGCGGAGAGACGATGGTCGGCACGGACGATATCAAGTCATGCGCCAGGTGCAAATCGGACAAGGTCGAGCAGGACCCCGACGTGCTCGATACGTGGTTCAGCTCAGCGCTGTGGCCCCACTCGACGCTGGGCTGGCCCGATAAGACCGAAGACCTCGATTATTTTTATCCGACATCGGTGATGGAGACGGGCTACGACATCCTCTTCTTCTGGGTGGCGCGCATGGTGATGATGGGGATCGAAAACACCGGCGAGATACCGTTCCACACCATTTACCTCCACGGCCTCATCCGCGACGAGAACGGCGATAAGATGAGCAAGGTCAAGGGCAACGTCCTCAACCCGCTCGAACTGATCGACCGGTACGGCACCGACGCCCTGCGGCTGGCGCTTTCGACCGGCACCTCTCCGGGAAACGATATCCGTCTGACCCCGAGCCGGATGGAGGCCTCTCGCAACTTCGCCAACAAGCTGTGGAACGCGTCGCGGTTTATACTGGGCAACATCGAAGACGATACGCCGCTCGGAATGCCGGGCGCGATATCGGCGCTGGAGGACAGATGGATACTGAGCCGCCTCAACCGGCTCATAGCGAACGTCGATACGCTCATGGGCGATTTTCAGTTCGGCGAGGCGCTGCGCCATATACACGATTTCATATGGGGCGAGTTCTGCGACTGGTACATCGAGATATCCAAGCTGCGCCTGAACGATAAGGCGAACCCGCCGCTGCCGGTGCTGGTGCACGTGCTCGACAGCTCGCTGCGACTATTGCACCCGGCGATGCCGTTCATTACCGAGGAGATTTGGCGGAATGTCAGACCACTGCTCGGCGGCGACGTCGCGGAATCGATAATGATATCCCCCTATCCGGCTGCCGATGCGACCCGCCTCGACGATGAGGCCGAGAAACGTATGGCGATCATCATCGAGATCGTCCGGGCGATACGCAACACACGCGCCGAGTTCCGCGTCGAACCGGCGAAGTGGATCGAGGCCACCATAGCCGCGAACGAGATGAAGCCGACAATCGAGGCGCAGGCTCAGGCCATCGAGACGCTGGCGCGGGTACGGCCTCTCGCTATCGTCGATACGAACTACAAACGCCCCGATAAAGCCAAGACCATCGTGCTCGATGGCGCCGAGGTCATCCTGCCGATGGCCGGCATGATCGACATGGAGGCGGAGCGAACGCGGCTGGCTAAGGAGATCGAAGAAAGCGAATCGAACATATCCAGGCTGGAGACGAGGCTCGCCGACGAGAAGTTCACCTCCAAGGCACCGTCTCACGTCGTCGACCGGGAGCGCGAGAAGCTCGCCGCGCTCAAGGAAAAACTCGCCAAGCTAAACGAGCGGCTGTCAGAGCTTTAGCTACGGAATACGAACTCCCCCTAACCCGATATCCCCCTTTACAAAAGGGGGATTTAGAGGGGGGACGGCGAAGCACGCTTTTTCGCCATTGCAAACGAAGCGAATCAATCTCTCACTGCGTTCCTCGCAATGACAGTCAACAATGCCGCCCCATCGACAGAGATCCCGCGCCGATCTTCCAAGTTCCACTGGCGCTCCAGCTGTTTCAATCCCTTCGCGGTATCGCTAGCGATGCGCGCCTTGTCCGAGTTGTCGATGCGATACTTGAACAGCCAGTATGTAAATTCCTTGAGCTCGCCGAAGTTCATCGAGCGTTTGTTTGAATAGCTCATCTGCTTACGGAACTTGCTCAGCAGCGCGCTTTTCGAAGCCCCGTACAACCGCTGATAGACTTCATCCGCCAGGTTCTCATCGTTTACTATGCCCCGCGAGAACTGCTCCTTGCTTACATCTTCCTCCACCGCCAGCATCAATGCTTCCTCAACAGTGACGCCATAGAAATAGTTCAGGTGAGCGCGATACTTAGGAGCCCCGACCAGATGCCGGAACTCTTCATCGGAGATTTCGATGGGGATATTAGCGTGGAACAGCAGTCCGACGGCCTCTTCCTCCGGGACCAGATGCATAACTTCAGCCATGAGCCGTTCGGCCAGCAACAGCCAGTCGAAGGCGTCCCCGCCGATCAGATAACGGTAGTGCCTGCCGTTGTAGGTCTCCTCGGATAGCGTCCACAGCTCGATTGCCTCCAGCAGCGCTAAATACCAGTGCCTGCCCTGAGCGATGGCCTCGCGCAGGTGGAGCAGCGCCTCATTGTCGCTTGAGACGTCTGCCTTACCCTGTTCCCACTGACCGTTCTCCATGACATCCCCGCCTCTGCATGGACGCCCCTCGGAACTCCCCCTAACCCCCTCTTTGATAAAGAGGGGGAAGGCCTTCCCTTACGGGAAGGACAGGGGGCGTTCGTGCCCCATCATCCACCCGCCTGCGTAAAATCGACACCGCCCGAT
>JAYEHL010000176.1:0-9775 GCA_034659515.1 Chloroflexota bacterium
CCGGGCTATTTTTAATGTACGGAACGCCTGCGAGCCCCGATTTAATAAATAAGGAAGCCGACGGAACTGCAATGGTACATGAGGTTATGGGCCTGATAGCACAGGAGAAGATTCGCAATATCGCCATTATCGCGCACGTCGATCATGGCAAGACGACGCTGGTCGATCAGCTGTTCCGTCAGAGCGGCACGTTTCGCGATAACCAGGTGGTCGCCGAGCGCCTGATGGACTCCATCGATCTGGAGCGGGAGCGCGGCATAACCATCGCCTCCAAGAACGGCTCCTTTGTATACAAGGGGTTCTGGGTGAACATCATCGACACGCCGGGCCACGCCGATTTCGGCGGGCAGGTGGAACGCGTGCTGGCGATGGCCGACGGCGCGTTGCTGCTTGTCGATGCCCAGGAGGGCCCGATGCCGCAGACGTATTTCGTGCTCAAGAAGGCGCTGGCGCTGCGACTGCCCATCATCGTGGTGGTGAACAAGATCGACAAACCGGCGGCCAGGCCTGAATGGACGGTGAACCAGGTATTCGACCTGTTCGTGAAACTGGAGGCGCCGGACGAGATACTGAACTTCCCGGTAGTATATGCCTCTTCCAAGGACGGATACGCCATGAATGATCCGGCGGCGGCGAGGGGATCGCTGGAGACCCTGTACGAGAAGATCATCGCGCACATCCCCGCGCCCGTCGGCTCGCCGGACGCCCCGCTCCAGATGCTGGTCAGCTCCATCGACTATTCGCCCTATCTGGGACGGCTCGGCATCGGCAAAATAACGGGCGGCTGCCTGAACATCAACCGCGATCTCGTTATCGCGCAGCGCGACGGCTCGCTCGTTCCCTCCCGCATCTCCAAGCTGTACCGCTTCGAGGGGAACCGCAAGGTCGCCATCGAGGAGGCCGGCGTCGGGGAGATCGTGGCCGTGGCCGGCATGGAGGATGTCACGGTGGGCGTTACCTACACCGACCCGGAGGACCCGCGCCCGCTGCCGCCCGTCGCCATCGACCCACCGACGATATCGATGAACTTCGTGCCCAACAACTCGCCCTTCGCCGGGCGCGAAGGAAAATTCGTCACGTCGCGCCACCTGAAGGACAGGCTGTACCGCGAGACGCTGAGCGACGTGGCGCTGATGGTCGAGGAGCTGCAGGATGCGCCGGGGTTCAAGGTGTCGGGGCGCGGCGAGCTGCACCTGTCGATACTGATAGAGCGCATGCGCCGCGAGGGCTACGAGTTCCAGGTGACGCGGCCGCAGGTGATAATGAAGGTCGAGGACGGCGTGACGCTGGAGCCCTACGAGGAGCTGATCGTCGATGTCGATAAACAATACATGGGCACGGTGATCGAAAAGCTTGGCGCGCACAAGGGACGCATGACCGAGATGACGCAGGGCGAGAGTATGACCCGACTGGTATACCGCATTCCGACGCGCGGGCTGCTGGGATTCAAGTCGGAGTTCATGACGGATACCAGGGGCATGGGCGTCATGAACTATGTTTTCTCCGGATACGGAGAGTTCGCCGGGACGATGAAGAACCGCAAGAACGGCGCGATTGTGGCCAAGGATGCGTGCGCCACGGTGGCCTATGCCCTGTTCCATCTGCAGGAGAGGGGCAGGCTTTTCCTGGGGCCGGTTGTGAATGTTTACGCCGGACAGATCGTCGGCGAACACTGCCGCGAGAACGATCTGCGCGTCAATCCTGGCAAGGGGAAGAAGATGACCAACATGCGCGCGGCCGGATCGGATGAGAGCGTTGTGCTGACGCCGCCGGTGGAGATGAGCCTTGAAGACTGCATTACGTTCATCAACGACGACGAGCTTGTGGAGATCACTCCTGAAGCCATACGGTTGAGGAAGCAGGGGTAGGGGATAACATCGCGGCGTGCGGGTGGTGTGGGGGCTCAGTTCACCCTACGATACCAAACAGGACAAGAGTGCCGTCCTAATCTGGCGTCCAAATGTATCCTAGGGCCCACAGCAGCCCGACAACGATGATGAGCGCGCCTGAAACCTGCATGAACAGGTGTACGTGCTTTCCCCACAATATCCTGGCGCGTGCGGCCATAAGCCGGTAGATAATGAATTCGCTCTTTAACAGGCCGCAGACCAGCATGAACAGGCCTGCCGCCATCATCAGTATCCCCCACAGTACGTGCATGTTTCTTCTCTCTTGATTCCTATACGCAGCGGCGGAATCCTATCGTATCTTCTCGATGTATCCGCTGAATGCTCTTTCGGGAAGGAGCACATGCCAGACGGCCCGGCATTTACGGCACTCGTAATACGCTTCGGCTCCGGCGATCTGGTCCTTGGTGAGCGTCTCTCTATTCTACCTGACTTTGGTGTTTTTTTCATCTTAGCTCAGGAGTATCCGTCAGCTCGTCGGGTGAGTTCAAACAATTGCTGAGCCTATTCGATCGGTGGGACGATGACATTCTCAACTACTTCGACTATCGGATAACAAACGGCTTTGTAGAGAAAGAACAATCGAATAAAAACGTTGAAGAGGATGGCCTATGGCTATCGCAATATGGACAACTTCCGTTTGAGGATACTGGCTGCCAACCCAAACTGCGAGGGCGGCTTTTCACACTTATTGACGTAGAACCTAATGATTGAGTGAATGAGACGCTATGCAATTCCTCTTGACAAATACGAAGGAAAAGTAGTAAATTAAATTTGGATTAGCACTCTCGGGTTCTGAGTGCTAATGGTAATGAAAATGCTATCCGAAAGAACAGAGAGAATTCTTAAGATCATAATCGATGAATATGTCTGGCATGCGCTGCCGATAGGCTCCGAGGCGATCCTGCAGAAGTACGACCTCGGTGTCAGTCCGGCTACCATTCGCAACGAGGTGGCGCGCCTCGAGAAGGAAGGGTATGTCTTAAGACGTCACATCTCAGGCGGCGGCGTGCCCTCAGATAAAGGGTATCGCTACTACATAGAGTATCTGGTGCATCGAATGGATGTGCCGGTGGATGAGCAGCGCATGATCTCACACTTGTTCCACCAGGTGGAGAGCGAGTTGGAAGAATGGACGCGTCTCACCGCCTCTCTGCTGGCGCGAATGGTTCAGAGTCTGGCGCTGGTTACCTTCCCCAAGGCCGTGTCGTCCCGCTTCGGGCGCGTGGAGCTGGTATCGCTGCAGGAGTCGCTGGCGACGCTCGTGCTCCTGATGCAGGAGGCCAGGCTGAGACAGCAGTTGATCTCCTTCGATAGGGAGGTCAGCCAGGAGGACCTCCTCGCTGCTGCGCGGGAGCTGAACGATTTGCTAAAGGGATTGACGTGGTCCCAGATACTGGCGTACAAGGGGGAATTCACCGCGCTCGCCGGTGAGGTAAAGAGGATCGTGGTGGACATAATGGTGGAGGAGGATGCAGCGAATTATGAGGAACCTTACATCGAGGGCTTGAGGAATATGATCACCCAGCCCGAGTTTGCCGCCAGTAAGGATATGATCGGCATTGTGGATGTAATCGAGAATAAGGGTACTCTGAGGGCGTTGCTCCCGGGGTCGGTGCCTTGGGATGGGGTGCAGGTCGTCATCGGGGGGGAGAACCGCGAGGATGCGTTGAAGGGATGCAGTATGGTCATGACTCTGTATGGAATACCCGGAGAGGTAAAGGGTGCGCTTGGCATAATCGGGCCGACGCGCATGCCTTACGAGAGGGCGATATCCGCAGTGAACTATCTAAGCTCGATAATGAGCAACCTTGTGAGCGAAATATATACCGGCAGGCAGTAGATGGATACGGGGTGTGCTAATGGAAGATAATCGACTTGGGCCTGAGGAGATGGAAGAAAAACCTGCGAGTGAAGGCGTCGAGGGGACGGTTGAAGCAGGACAGGGCGAGCAAGCTCCGGCGGCGGAGGAAATCGAGGACATCGATACGTTGAGGGAGATGCTTGCCAAGGAGCAGGCGCGGACGGAGAAGTACCTGGCCAACTGGCAGAGGTCTCAGGCTGATTTCATAAATTATAAGAAGCGAACAGAGCAGGAGCGCGGCGAGGTGGTCAAGTTCGCCAACGCGGCGCTGGTGTTGAACCTGCTAACCGTGCTCGACGACCTTGCGCGGGCCCTCGAGAATGTGTCGGGGAAGCTCAGTGGGCTTACTTGGGTTGACGGCATAGAGCTTATTTACAGGAAGCTCAAGGCTATATTGGAGGGCAGCGGATTGTGTGAGATAAAGGCTGTGGGGGAGCCCTTCGACCCGAATTTCCACGAGGCGGTTTGCTACGCCTGCGGGGATGAGGATAAGTGTGTGGAAGAGGTACAAAAGGGATACATGCTGCACGATCGTGTGTTACGTCCCGCCATGGTGAAGGTGGGCAGCGGGGACAAAGAAGTAACAGAGGGAGAAGTACAGGAGGAGAGTAATGGGTAAGGTAATCGGCATTGATCTTGGAACGACGAATAGCTGCGCCGCGGTTATGGAAGGCGGTGAGCCGACGGTAATACCCAATGCCGAAGGGGGACGCATTACGCCTTCGGTTGTGGCGATAAACAAGAGCGGGGAGCGTCTGGTGGGTCAGGTGGCGAAGCGGCAGGCAGTGACCAATCCCGATAATACCATCTTCAGCATCAAGCGCCTCATAGGGCGCAAATCCGTGGATAAAACAGTGGAGTACGATAAAGACCTCTTGCCGTACAAGATCGTCGATCACGGCAGCGATGCATGGGTGGCGATGGGTGGCAAGGACTACAGCCCGGCCGAGATTTCGGCGATGGTGCTGCAGAAGATCAAGACGGATGCCGAGGCCTACCTCGGCACAACGATAACAGAGGCGGTGATCACGGTGCCCGCTTATTTCAGCGATAGCCAGCGCCAGGCCACCAAGGACGCGGGCAAGATCGCGGGGCTCGAGGTGCTGCGAATCATAAATGAGCCAACCGCGGCGTCGCTGGCCTATGGCCTGGATAAGAAGAACGACGAGATTATCGCCGTGTACGACCTCGGCGGCGGCACCTTCGATATATCGATACTGGAGCTAGGCGGCGGCACGTTCCAGGTCAAATCGACCAACGGGGATACTCACCTCGGCGGCGACGATTTCGACCAGCGTGTTACCAACTGGCTGTGCGATGAGTTTAAAAAGGATCAGGGCATCGATCTCAGACAGGATCGCATGGCATTGCAGAGGCTCAAGGAGGCGGCGGAGAAGGCGAAATGCGAGCTATCCACGGTGATGCAGACGGAGATAAACCTTCCATTCGTCACCGCCGATGCCAGCGGGCCGAAGCATCTGAATATAACACTCACGCGTTCCAAGATGGAACAGCTTGTCGGCGACCTTGTGGAGAAGACTTTGGGGCCATGTAAGCAGGCGGTTGAAGATGCAGGTGTCGCCCTGTCCCAGATCGACGAGGTTGTGCTTGTGGGAGGCCAGACGCGCATGCCGCTGGTACAGGATAAGGTGAAGCAGTTCTTCGGCAAGGAGCCTCACAAGGGCGTTAATCCTGATGAGGTTGTGGCCATCGGCGCGGCGATCCAGGCAGGCGTGCTCAAGGGCGAGGTCGACGATGTGTTGCTGCTCGACGTCACTCCGCTCACGCTGGGGATCGAGACCCTCGGCGGCGTGATGACCTCGCTCATACAGAGAAACACCACCATCCCGACGAGCAAGAGCCAGGTCTTCTCCACCGCGGCGGACGGGCAGACCAGTGTGGAGATCCACGTGCTCCAGGGCGAACGCGCCATGGCCGGTGACAACAAGACGTTGGGGCGCTTCATGCTCGATGGCATAGTGCCCGCGTCGCGCGGCGTGCCGCAGGTAGAGGTCTCCTTCGATATAGATGCCAACGGCATAGTGAGCGTCAAGGCCCACGATAAGGGCACGGGTAAGGAGCAGAAGATCGTCATAACCGCCTCCAGTGGACTGTCGAAAGAGGAGATCGAGAGGATGCAAGGGGATGCGGAGACGCACGCTGCGGATGACGCCAAACGCCGCGAGGATATCGAAACGAGGAATGCCGCGGATAACCTGGTGTATCAGGCGGAGAAGCTGATGCAGGAGCAGGGGGATAAGATATCCGAGGATTTGAAGAAGCAGGTGGAGGACAAGGCTGCATCGCTTCGACAGGCGCTGAACGGCACCGACATTGAGGCGGTGAGACGCGGTACGCAGGAACTGTCCGATGTAATGCAGCAGGTGGGCGCTCAGGTGTATCAGCAGGAGCAGACGCCGCCTGAGTCGGGACCTGCCGACGGCGAGCCGCCGCAGGATGAAGGCACCGTTGAGGGCGAGTTCCGAGAGGTTTAACGATTTTGAACGTTATGATAAAAGCGGGGTGCATGCCGCCCCGCTTTTTGCTATTCGGGGTAGGTACGCGGCGCAAGCTGTTTTTGTTGACTGCGTAGTAGTGCTCTGCTATACTTCAAGCAGTTTGAGACGGGAAATAATTTAGATGGCGCATGCAAGGATTACAGGTTGGGGCAAGTATCTGCCGGAACGTGTGATGACCAACAGCGATATCGAGAAGCTGGTGGATACTTCGGACGAGTGGATCGTTACCCGCACCGGTATTAAAGAACGCCACATCGTCGGCGATGATGAGGCTACGTCGACGATGGCTGTGGTGGCGGGGCGGAGGGCCCTGGAGGTCGCCCGTCTTCCGTCCGAGCATCTCGATATGGTGATTGTGGCCACCGATAGTCCTGACAAGGTTACCCCCGCCTCTGCTGCATATGTGCAACACGCAATCGGTGCAACCGATGCCGCTGCCTTCGATATCGTCGCCGGATGCAGCGGTTTCATATATGCGCTGGTGACCGCATATCAATTCATCGCATCAGGATCCTATAAAAATATCTTAGTCGTAGGTAGCGAGGCCTTGACACGGCTTATCGACTGGGAAGATCGTTCGACCTGTGTGCTGTTTGGCGATGGCGCCGGCGCCGTAGTAGTGCAGGCTAATGATAAAGCTACTGATATGCTCGGATTCGTGATGGGGAACGATGGCTCCGGTGCGGATAAATTGTATGCGTCCGGGCCATGTGACAAGCGCACCGAGGTACTCCAGAACGGGCATTATTACCTGCGTATGGATGGCAGGGAGGTGTTCAGGTTTGCTGTGAACGCCCTGGTCGAATCTTCAAAGCAAGTTATCGCTAAAGCCGGTCTCAAAGTTTCCGATATCGACCTGTTCATACCTCATCAGGCGAATACGCGGATAACGCAGTCGGCGATCAAATCGCTGGGTATTAAAGAAGACAAAGTCTTTGTTAACCTGGATAGGTATGGTAATTTATCCGCAGCATCGCCTGTAGTTGCCCTGTGTGAGGCGGCGGAGCAGGGGAGGATCAAGGATGGCGATCTGGTAGTTCTGGTAGCCTTCGGGGCCGGCTTATCGTGGGCCTCCATGGTCATGCGCTGGCAGCCGAACGGCTGATAATGTGAAACTTCGTCCTTAGCCCTCGATTTACCTTCATTAGTCCTCTCACGGAAAAGCCGACAACGCATTCGAAATGTATTGATACCACGTTTTTGTCGGCCATTTGTCAACCTGTCATGATATTTTGGTTGACAATCGATGGTCTACTTGGTTACAGTATTAAGAGTCGTGCCGGTTACAAAATACCGGTTAGTAGGACCTTTTCCCGAAGTGAAAATTAAATGTCGAAAAAAGAGATTTTAGAGCGATTGCGCCAAGGCGGACCAGTGTCGGGCGAGGAGCTGGGCCGGACGATCGGTATTTCGCGAACGGCGGTATGGAAACATATCAACGAGCTGCGGCGCGAAGGCTACCGTATCGATTCCGTTCCCAGCAAAGGGTACTACTTCGTCGGTGCGCCCGATGCTCTGCTTCCGGAGGAGATCAAAGCAGGGCTCGATACGCGTTTTCTGGGACGGGAGATCGTACACCAGCAGGAGACTGCGTCTACACAGGAGATAGCTAAAGCCCTGGCGTCGCGGGGGGCAGTTGAAGGCACTATCGCGACTGCCGAAACGCAGAGCGGAGGCCGCGGTAGGATAGGACGGCAATGGTCGTCGCCGGAAGGCGGTATCTACTTCTCCGTCATTTTGCGGCCGGATATAAAGCCCGGCGAGGCTCTTCAGTTGCCGTTGATGGCCGGGGTTGCGGTGGCTCAGGCAATCAAAATAAATACTCGTCTAGACCCTAAGCTGAAATGGCCTAACGACATTATGCTCAAGAACAGAAAGGTCGGAGGGATACTCACCGAGATGAGCGCCGAGACGGATCGTCTTGACTGGGTTATCATCGGGATCGGACTGAATGTTAATATACCGCATGGATCCTTCCCTGAAGACGTCGAAGGGATTGCCACATCGTTGATGGAAGCAGGAGGGAAAAGCGTCTCTCGCGTCAGGCTCCTGCAGGACATCATCGTCGAGCTCGAATCGCTCTACGATGAGCTGGTCAAATCCGGGTTCGAATCCCTCCGCGCGAAATGGAAGGCTTTGAGCGATACCATCGGCGCAAACGTGGGGGTGAACCTGCCGATGGAGCAGGTGGCAGGTCTGGCTGTAGACATCGACCCGGATGGCGCGCTTATTCTGGAAAGGGAGGATGGCACCCGGGAAAAGATCATCGCAGGTGTCGTTACCGTAAAAGAATCATAGGAGTATAGAATGCTGGATGCAATTATCATAGCCCTGTATTTTTTGATCATTATAGCTATAGGATTGTATGCCTTTAAGAAAAGGCGGGCCTCGGACAGCGACGGGTTCTTTGTAGCGGGACGCAGGGGGGGCGTACTGCTGGTAGCCGGTTCTCTTTGCACCACTTTTATAGGGTCTTCCGTTGTGTTGGGAATGGTGGGCAGCGGCTATTCGATGGGGCTTCCCGCCGTCTGGTGGCTTCTGGTTGGTGCGATCGGATTGGCTATCCTCGGCCTGTTCCTCGCCCGAAAGGTACGAAAAACAGGCGTCTATACCTTGCCGGAACTGGTGGAGAAACAATACGGCAGCAAGGCGGGGCTGGCGGCCTCCCTGGTGATCGTGATAGCATGGATCGCCATATGCGCGGCGCAGATAATTGCCGCCGGAACGATCCTCAATGTCCTTCTTCCATCATGGGATATCTCCGCTCTAATGGCTATCTGCGCTGCCGTGTTTGTCATCTATACTGTTTTAGGCGGGCAGTATTCCATCATCCGTACCGATTTCTTCCAGTTCGGTATCCTTATCGTCGGAATACTGGTAACGCTGGGCCTGGTTATGAGTGAGGCCGGGGGCATCGGCGGGCTCAGGGATGCTCTTCCTTCGGGACACTTCTCATTTCCTGTGAACGAAAGTTTCGGATGGTATGATTTGGTTCTCTTTCTGATCCTTACCGGTTCCACTTACATTGTGGGGCCTGACATATACTCCAGGCTGTTTTGCGCTCGCGACGAGAAGGCGGCCCGAACTTCGGCGCTCACGGCTGCGGGCGTGGCGGTGCCCATAGCTTTCGTTATCGTTCTCATTGGGATGGGAGCCGCAGTATTGTTCCCGGGCATCTCTCCCGAGCAGGCTTTCCCGACGGTAATCCGGGAGCTGTTGCCGATAGGGGTGAGCGGCCTGGTTATTGCAGCCCTCCTCGCGGCTATAATGTCCTCCGCGGATACGGTGCTGCTGACCACGAGCGCTATACTTGGCGTTGATATCTATGGGAAGGCCTTCCCGCGCACCGACGAGCGGCGGAAGCTTCTAGTCGCGAAAATAGGAGTGGTAGTTATCGGAGGGTTCGCGTTGCTTGTAGCTATGAACATGAAAGGGATCATCAGCACCCTTTTCTATTCCTATACCATTTTCACCAGCGGCATTAT
>JAYEHL010000177.1:0-9670 GCA_034659515.1 Chloroflexota bacterium
GACTCCTACCACTACACCAACAGTTACGCCGACTACGACGCCGACGGGTACGCCGGGAGTGACGCCGACCGCGACGACTACGCCGACGGTGACCACGACCCCGACGGTGACCACGACCCCGACGGCTACCTCGACGGCTACGGCTACAGCCACCTCCACGCCGCCGCCCAGCGAGGCTGATGGGGAGGAGACCCCGGTATGGGTGTGGGGTGTTCTGGGGCTCATGGGTCTCCTGGGGATGGGGATGATCATCGTGATTATAGTTAAGGTGGTATGATAGGACTAGCGTAACAGTCGGCGTATTCGAGCAGCTAAGCTAGCAGCAAAATATACGGAGGGGACCCTTCCCAGGGTTCCCTCTTCGTTTTATGGACGATGGTGAATACTGAAGATCAAAGATAACTTGATGCTTGACGATGAGATTGCCGCGTTTTGTCCTTCCCGTTAAGGGAAGAACCCAACTCTTTATTAAAGAGAGGGTTGGGGGGGGACATACCCGTAATTGCGAGTCCCTTTTTGGAATGGCGAATCAATCTCTGCACCTCATCCTGCTACACAAACGCAGAGAATCTTCAGTCGTCCTTTCGATACCGGAAGGATGGGGGTATGCTGGATGTCTCCCGTAGGGGCGATTAATTAATCGCCCCTACACGTCGATATGTAGAGGTGTCCGTAAGGGGGTTTGGCTAACCCAGCTTGCCAAATTTAAAGGGGGCCTTTTACAGGCCCCCTTGCGTTGATTAAAGTAACCTTGGCTATTGCCTGTTGTTTACAGCATCCCCATCGCAAGCTCTAATAGCATGTCTAGAGGCATTACGATCATGATTGGAGGAAGCAGGTCCATGAGCGGCTCCAATATTTCGAGCACGGTCTCGTTGCCGAGAAGATCTGAAAGGATTGGCATGAAAACAGGTAGTAATTCAAGTATCGGCTGCAGGGGAATTACGATGTCCGGCGATGACACGCCGGGGGTAACCTCGTTGGCATTGGCGCCAGGCTTGACCTTATCACCGTCAGGCGCGGTCAGGCTTGCCTCAGGGTCGCCGCCTACGAATAAGTCTCCCAGCCCCGACAGCATGGGGAGAAGTGCGGGCAGGTCGGCGAGAAGGATACCGAGGTAGCTGACGCCGTCACTGGTCGTAAACAGGACGACATAATTTTCACCCAGGTCTTCAGGAAATTCGAACGGAAGCGCTCCTGGCGGCATCATGGCTGTCATTATATCTAGCCCAGCTACCATACCCCAAGCTATTTCTTTGCTCTCCCCCCCGACGGTCAGCGTGCCACCGATCAAAGGTTGAGATCCATCGGGCATCTCCTCCCCGCGGGTAAATATCAGGTTCCAGCAGCCATCTGTCTCAATGGCCTGCATGTCCATCGCATCGTCGGGGTTGGTAAGCAGCTGGGTGGTTAGTCCGCGGCATTCGTCCGTTTCACCGACTATCCCTATCATCAGGGGACCCAGCACCTTGGGCTCTATCACCTCGAAAGTTACCGGGATAGTGACCGGGTTGTTTGTGGCGCCGCGGCAGGATATGGTGATAGTGGTTGTGTAAGTGTCTGCCTCAAGGCCGGCATTGTTCGCGCTGACGCTCATCGTATTCGACTTGCCTTCACCGATAAGCCCGAACGGCACTACCATATCCAGCCAGCCGGCGTCATCTTCCGCCTTCCACACCAGGAGCCCGCCTCCCGTGTTTGTAATCGTTACCTTTTGAGAATCGAGAGGAATAAAGCCGAGGAGGTACGTGGGCACTCCTACGTAGGCGTGGAAATGCAGTTCCGAAACGTCGCAGGATATTGTAGGAGGATCGAACAGCCCCGCCTCAGCCGGTTCCGGTGCGGCTATTGCAGGTGCGATCGAAACAACCATAAGCGCGAAAATCAAACTAAATATTACAATTTTCTTCATAGCGCCTCCCTCACATGATTTGAACACTTAGCTCTAATGCAACCAATAAACTTATGCTTTGGCGCACCTCCTTACTTGATGAGGAAACGTTAGCATAGTATAAGGGCTATGTCAATATTTTTTGAGCGTTTATAATATTTTAATGTAATTTAGCACATAAGTCGATTGTTAGATATATTTTGAAAGAGGTATCAGTATTTTTTATGATCGCCGTCCGGCGTGTTTGAGTAAGTCTCATCGGGACTGTGATCTTCGAACCAACCTACCCCTGTGATTTGCGCTGTGGGCCTTTACTCTTTTTACTCGGCGTCGCAGGTGGTCTGCGTCGGCTTAGTATGAGCCAGTACAATGCCCCCGCCGCCGCCAGCCAGAACATGGCTATCCATAGGCCGAACCACCACTGGCTGTACCAGGGCTTCGAATCGGTGGGGGTCGGTGTGGGTGTGGGAGTCGGCGTCGCAGTCGGCGTTGGTGTTGCCGTGATCGTTGCGACCGGCATGCCTGTTTGTGCGGGTGTCGGCGTGGACGTCGATGAGGCTGTCGGTGTAGCGATGTGATCGTCGGTAGCAGTGGCCGTTGGCGTTGCTGTGGCTGTCGGGGTCGTGGTCGGCTCCGGCGCGGGTGTTGGCGTCGGTGTGGGCGTCGTGCCCGATGAGTAGTGCAACATGGTGCTGTACCATCCCACGGCGAAGATATTGGAAGAGGAGCTGCCCCATATACCCCAGAGTTCGTTTACTGTGCCGCTCCCCATCGAATTCCAGTTACCGCCATCGTAGTGTAATATCGTGCCGTCCCATCCGATCGCGTAGACGTTGGACGGTGATGTGCCCCATACGTCGGTGAGGTAAAGATCGATATCGCTGTATATCTCGTTCCAGCTGCCGCCGTCGTAGCGGAGGATCTCGCCATCGTAACCTACCGCGAATACATTGGAGGAAGAGCTGCCCCAGACACCGTTCAGGTAATCGAAAGATTCGATGTCCATATCGCTCCATGTGCTTCCGTCGTAGTTGAAGATGGCGGCTTCGTTTGATGAAGTGTTCGCGCCCACGGCAAAGACATTCGATGATGGCTTCCCCCATATTCCTGAGAATTCTATGTCCGGGTCGCTGGCGACGATGTTCCAGCTGATCCCGTCGTAATGCAGTATGATTCCGCCGCTGCCCACGGCGTACACATCGTTGCCGGATGCGCCCCATATGCCCCACAGGTCGCTCGAAGTTCCGCTGCCCATCGAACTCCACGAGCCTCCGTCGAAGTGCATTATAGTGCCGCTGTATCCTACAGCGAAAACGTCCGACGACGAACTGCCCCAGACATCGGTGAGATAATAAGTTGATGCGCCGACCTTGCTCCAGGTGCTGCCGTCGAAGCGGAGGATGGTGCCCTCTCCTCCCACGTCGGCGCCTACTGCATAGACGTCGGATGATGAACTGCCCCATACGCCGTACAGGAAACTGTCCGGCACGCCGCTCATCGTGGTCCAGCCGTCGGCGGAGGCGGGCTCGTAGTGGAATATCGCAATGACGAGGCTGATAATGAGAGAGAGCGCTGTGGCGAGAAGAATCGATTTTTTCATAGCAAGTTACAAGTTAATTGTATGTGATTTAACATTCTACAGGGGTATGCCCCCGTGCGCAATACCCGTATCTGCATGTGGAGGGTGTTCGACCGTCGCCGGTAGATTTTCGTGTTGTTGACAGCATATTGGCCTTAACATAGAATTGGGACTGAGGTTCTAGATTTGGGCAAGGCAAAGATGTTATACGAACTCCAGGACCATGACCTGGAGATAGAGGCAAAGAGACAATCGCTGTTGCAGGTGGAAGCCTGCATGGGCGAAAGCAACGCGATCATAGATGCCCGCACGGCGCTGGCCCGGGAGGAGGAGCGGGGTGAGGAAATGGAGCATCTACGGCGGAGGATGGAGTTCGATATGGAGGATCTCCAGGGCAAGGTCGCCGCTGCGGAGGGTAAGCTGTACGGCGGGACGGTCAGGAGCTCCAAGGAGCTGCTCAGTTTGAAGGAGCAGTCGGAGAGCTATCGGCGCAAGATAGGGGAGATAGAGGAACGGATACTGGACTTAATGGCGGACATAGAGGATTCGGAGAACAAGACGTCGTTGAAGCGAGAGCAGATAGCTCAAATGGAGGAGGATTGGAGAAAGGAGCAGGGTTCGCTGGCGGGGCAGAGGGAGGATCTCGTTGCCGCCATCGCAAAAATGGAGCTTGAGCGGAACGAGCGTGCAGCCAGGATCGATAAAGCGTCCCTCGACCTTTACGAGCATCTACGCAGGATTCGGCAGGGCAGGGCTGTGGCGAAGATCGAGCAGGGTATGTGTCAGGGCTGCAGGATCGTGCTCCCGACGAACAAATTACAGCAGGTCAAAGCCGACCACGATCTGGTACAATGCGGTAGCTGTGAAAGGATACTTTACCTGAGTTGAAAATGAAAGCCATCGGTTATTTCAGGGTGGCCTCGGATGTAGAGCAGGAAGCGTCCTACACTCTCAAGGAGCAGGAGAAGCTGTTCTCCCGTTTCTGTACTGAAAATGACTATGAGGCGGTAACCGCTTTCGTCGATATGGACCCGGGGATACGCGTAAGCGGTACGCAGTATCGCAGCATGATCAGTTACATCTGGAAGAACGGCGGCGATTTCATTGTTGTGACGAAAAGCCTGCGCCACCTCCATCCAGAGCCCCAGGAGCTGATAAGGTGCCTGATTGAACTCGATGTTCTGGGTGTGAAGGTGCACTTTATCGACGGGACGGCGGAAGATCCCCTGGAGGCAGCGCTTAAGGCGTGGTCGGAGCAGCGCCACGGTGATAAGGCGGGGGACAGTGTAAGGGAAGCGATGAAGATGAGGGCGATCCATGGCCGGGGGTTGGGCAAGACCCCGTTCGGATACCGGATCGGCGACAGCCAAAAATTCGAGGTCGTGCCCGAAGAGGCGGAGACGATATCGCTGATATTTCGGTTGTATTCGCAGGAGGGGATGGGTGTGCGCCTTATCGCCCGTTACCTGAATGAACGCGGTATTACCACGAGACGCGAGGGGCGGTGGAGTATAGTAGGCGTACGTGATGTTCTGCGCAATCGAGTGTATGTCGGTACGTACTCCCGTTTCGGTATGAGGGTGCCGGGAAGTCATCCCGCCATAGTTCCCAACCACGTGTTCGAAAAGGTGCAGGAGATGTTGAACTCGCACCCCGGTCATGGCAAGCATACCGCAAGAGAGCCGTTTCTTCTTGCCGGGATGGTTTATTGCGGGCAGTGCGGTAATAAGATGACAGGAATGAACAGGAGTCAGACCTGGACCAGTAAGAAGACCGGAGGCAAGCACAGCGGCGAATATCATTACTACCAGTGTCAATCGAGAACCAACCAGAGCTTCTGCCAGTACAATACTCGAAAGGCGGACGAGTTGGAGACCCAGGTGCTGGCGGATCTACAGAGGCTGGCCCGTCCGGAATCTCGCGAGCGATTGATCAAGCAGCCGCTTCATGCTACGGACCCGCAGGTATTGGAACAGCCCCATTTGAAAAAGATGCTGAAATCGCTGGACAGGAAGTTCCGTTCATATCTGGAGAAGGCTGCCAACGGCGATATATCCATCGAGCAGTTGCGTGAGCTTGGAAGCGATGTCGTTAAAGAGCAGCGTATGGTGGTACAGCGCCTGAATCTCATCTGGGCGGAGGCGCGGGGGGAGATTACTGCCGAACAGCGTCGTGAATATACATTTCAGGCTCTGGAAAAGCTGCTGGAACATTGGGACTCGCTATCCCTGTCAGTGAAGCGTTCTATGATGCGACATGTGATAGACCGCATCGTGACACACGATAAACATATAGAGACCGTGTTGTGGCTTTGAGGAAGCCTGTGCGTTTGATTATCAATTCCGACGGGGCCTCCGTCCCCAACCCCGGCCCCGCCGGCATCGGGGCCGTCCTGCGCAATGAGAAGGGCGAGGTCGTCGCCGAGATCTGCGAGTATATCGGCCCGTCAACAAACAATAAGGCCGAGTTCCTCGCCCTCATCGCCGGCCTCGAAGAGGCGCTCAAGCTGGGCGCCGAGCATGTCGATCTCAGGATGGACTCCGAGCTCATCGTAAGACAGATCGAGGGCAAATACCGCAGCAAGAAGATGAAGCCGCTATTCGATCAGACCGTTAATCTTCTAAGCGAATTCAAATCCTACACCGTGCGCCACATCCCCCGCGAGCAGAACAAGGAGGCGGATGCCCTGAGCAAACGGGCGTTGAAGAGGGCGCTTCGGTGAAAGACTCGTAGGACATTTCTCTGTCGTATTCGTATTGGTTTTATGCTTAATCAGGGTCGCCGCGAATTGCTTGACATATGCATTAATAAGTGTATTATTGTATTTCAATAAAGCGGCAAGCGGTATCCCACTAACGGTTATAGGCTCGATACCTTGTTCAGGTTAGAGAAATGGAAGTGCAGAAGGAAGGTAGACCTCCCAGCACAGATTTTCCTGAATCCTCTCGTCATGATCAGCATGACGTAGATGACAGGGCTAACAAGTATTATCGGCACATGCTGGCTTTAAGTCAGGTCTCAGCGGCTGTCAGCGGGACGAAAGACCTCTCTACCGTTATGAATGTCGCTCTGGATGCTGTATTTGAGATCATGTACGGTTATGCAGGTGGAATCCTCCTTGTAGACCAGCGAACTCAAACGGTTCACGATACTCTCAAGATATCTCGAGGGTATATGAGCGGTTTCATCGGTGATATGCAGATGAGATTCGGAGAGGCCGTCGCCAGAGGGGTCGTTCAGAGCGGGAAGCCGGTCCTCATCGAGTCCGTTCCAGAAGGATTAACCCCGACCACTGGAATCACGTCTATCGGCATGAATATTCACTTATTTAAATCCTTCGTAAGCATACCGCTGAAAGCCAAGGGAAGCGTGCTCGGCGTTCTGAATGTGTTTAGCTATTCGCCGCATCGCTTCAGCGAGGATGACATGAAGCTTTTTCAGGCTGTCGCAGTTCTTGTCGGTGTGGCCATCGAGCAGGCGGACCTGTACGCGCGGCTGCGACAGGATAAGGAACGCTATCGTGGGATGGCCCGGTACATATTGGCGGCGCAGGAGGAAGAGAGGCGGCGCATCGCAAGGGAGCTGCATGATGAGACGAGCCAGGCGCTGTCCGCGCTGGCGTTCAATCAGCAGGCGCTGATGGAGATGGCGGAGACGTCGAGCGGCTTGAGTGATGTATTTAAAGGCCAACTAGAAAGGACTCAGTCGCTTGTGGTCCAGATCAATACAGAAATCAACAAGGTGATTTACGACTTGCGCCCGACGCTTCTTGATACTCTGGGTCTGGTCGCCGCCATCCGCCAGTATGCTGAAGACATATTAGAGCCGCTCGGCATAAAAACAGCTGTGCACTGTAAAGGGGATAGCATGCCTCTACTGCCCGAGGTCGAAGTGGGGCTTTTCCGCGTAGCACAGGGAATCATAGGCAATATCGCCAAGCATTCAAAAGCCAGTGCGGCGTTAGTAACCATACGCTATTCGGATGATGACGTGGTGATTAGTATTGAGGATAACGGTAGGGGGTTTAATACTTCTAAACTGGCGGAGGCGGATAAGAAGGGGCGCGGTAGCAGGCTCCTCGGCATGAAGGAGAGGGTCAAGCTAATGGGAGCCAGCTATTCAGTCGAGTCGAAAGAGAATAAGGGCACATGCGTTACCGTCAAGGTACCTTTGATATGGAGCGATGAAGATGCAGAAGATAAAAGTCTTGATAGTCGATGACCACGCTATCATGCGCGACGGCATCAAAGCGCTGCTGGCGCTGGCCGACGATATCGAAGTGATTGGTGAGGCATCGAATGGCAGGGAGGCGCTGGACTGCGTCAAACAGCTTATCCCCGATGTCGTTCTGATGGATATCGCTATGCCCATCCTTGGCGGCATGGAGGCGACACGGCGCATATGCAAAGATCATCCTCAGATGAAGGTTATTGCTTTAACGCAGCATGATAATAAGGAATCGGTATTATCTATTATTGAGGCAGGGGCATGTGGCTTCATCAGTAAGATCGCGCCTTCCGATCTCGGACCGGCTATAAGGCATGTTTACAATGGTGATTTCTTCCTTTCTCCATCAGTTGCCAAGTTTGTGGTGGAGGACTATCGTTTCAATTCTTCGCAGCGGAAGAACGATGATCTTTATGCTGATTTGACCGATCGAGAGAAAGATGTTCTTAAGCTGGTGGCGGAGGGATACTCCACGCAGGAGATAGCAGATATGCTGGTGATAAGCCCCAAGACCGCCGATGGCCACAAACGAAATGTTATGGACAAGCTGGGCCTCTCCAACCGCACCGACCTTATCAAGTACGCCATACGCAGGGGAATTATTGAGTTATGAGGGGGAGATGGGCGTAGAATAGGGCACAGTCCTTCCAAGGAAGGATGCTCCTACAGTTTGGCGTTCGGATTCTCCCCGTCGCTATCCCAATTCGCAGGGTTGTCCGCGATGTATTGTCGCACGCCGTTCAATTCATTTTCGTCGCGGATGACGCGTTCGTAGTAGTTGCGTTGCCAGACAGGATTTCCTTGCGTATTGCGCGATTGGTCAATGCGTTTGGCGGCGTTCATTTTGGCATAGCCGATGATTTTGGGGATCAACATTCTGCGCCGGTGTATCGGGTCGTTCGGCGGTAGGGGCAATTCATGAATTGCCCCTACGTTCGTGATCATAATGCTATGTATGTGATTCGGCATCACCACGAACGCGTCCAATTCCAATTCAGGGAACCGGATCGGTAATGCATCCCATACCGCTTCCACCATCCACCCCGCGTCGTTCAAAATCATTTGTCCGCCCGCGATCTCGCCGAATAAACATTCCCTGTTGCGGGTGCATACCGTGACGAAATATGCGCCCGGTTGCGAGTAATCGTATTCTTGCAGGCGTATGGAACGGCGGTTTTTCATTCTAATCACGTGCGGCGATTGTTTGATGGTGGGCAGAGCCCACCCTACGACTCGTTTGGCTTGACGTTCGATGGGGGTAGGGTGGTGGGAGGAGATTGCGCTACGGGTGGCACGAAGGGTTAGAAGACGTTCTTTATGATCCACTCGGCTCCCTGAATCAATTCCTCTACTTGCTCCTTTGTTGGGTCAATGCTCTTTTTGTGGGAACAGAGGTTTCGTATATCCGCCAGATACGAAATCTTCCGCCAGGCTGGTGTATCGACTACGCCAGCGGCTTTCAGTAAGTCATTTAACTCCGCTATCGTTGGGTTTTTCTTCGTGCCCTTGATCTCATGATTTGTTGCCACTTTCTGAAGATGCCCTTCAATTACAACCCCAATAAGTGCTCCTGCAGCCCTTGGACTGACCTTGATAAGTTTTCGTGCGACTATGACTTCGTTGTCTTGAAGTTCAGCGTAAAGTTCACCCTCAATGTCTGAGATCACCGAGCCAACTCGCTCCTCTACTGACTTGAGGATTGTGAGCTGATTGAAGAAGCAGATAAGGGCTTGGTTTCGGGAATCAAAGCCTTCGTAATGGATACCCACGGGCACAACTTTTTTGATGAAATCTTGGATTACGAATGTGTCGTAACCGAGGGATTTTCGCTTAGGGTCAATCTCATAATAACTGCGGAATTCAGCAAGACGGTCGGGCGCTAGGGTGCCCATTGCCTTTAAGGCTTTTGTGTACCACTGTTGGTAGTCATACTGAAACTGCTTCTCTTCATTTTTCTGGAAGGCAACAGCGAG